>CAXNCW010000048.1:0-7220 GCA_964200955.1 Legionellaceae bacterium | reverse complement strand
GCATTTAAAAATATGGCTAATAGTTTTAATAATGTTGCAAAAATCATGACTATCCAACTACCTGATAGCTTAACTTATTTTGATAACAGCTTAAATAAGATCATCCAGTCTGCGCAATCAATAGGAAATCTTACTAATTATTTATCACGACATCCAGAATCATTATTACATGGGCGCTTATGAAATTTTATGCTAGTATTTTACTATTATTCCTGTCTTCTTGTGTGTCTACAAAACATGAAATTAAATTTTATGTGTTAAATCCAGCGTCACATATGCAAATTATAAGTTATCGTAATTTGCAAATTGGTATTAGTTCTATTAAATTACCAAATTATTTGACACAAAATTCATTAGTAGTATTTTTGACACCAAGTGTAAATAAATTATTAGAAAATGATCAATGGTCAGGCAATCTTGATGATAATATTGGCCAAGTTTTACGTACTAATTTATCAATGTTATTTCCTCATGCTGTGGTACAAAACTTCCCATGGTCTGCGCATTTTGATCCTGATTATCGGGTTAATATTGATATCAATCAATTTTACATGGATGTGTATGGTAATAGTGTCTTAAATGTGACTTTTCAAATCACTCATGGCAACAACATGCATCAATATGCTTATAGATTCACACGGAAATTGCTGGCATTATCTCCATTAATAATAGTTGATAATATGAATCAGCAATTAGAAAAACTTAGTTATAATATTGCTCAGCATATGATTCGCTCCTATACTATTTGACCAGCAGCCCATCCTGAAGACCAAGCCCATTGAAAATTATAGCCGCCTAACCATCCAGAGACATCTAAAACTTCGTCAATTGCAAATAATCCTGGAACTTTTTTGGCTTCAAAAGTTTTGGAAGAAAAGTTGCTTTATCAGAAAAGCACGCCACTCTTAAAAAGTGTGATTGTGATTTGACAGAAGCGCTCAATATGGACTAGACTTAGTCTATTATTTATATAGGGTATACAACATGGCAATGGTGAACATACACGAAGCAAAAACACATTTTTCTAAATTAGTGGATAGAGCAATGCATGGTGAAGAAATTATTATCGGTAAATCGGGAACGCCGGTGGTAAAACTAATCGCCATTCAGGATAAAAAACCCAAACGCGTACCCGGTGCATTAAAGGGCCAAATTAGAATTTCAGATGATTTCGATGCACCGCTGTCTGCTGATATCTTAGAAGAATTCGAGGGGAAATGATGCATTTATTGCTCGATACCCATGTTCTTATTTGGTGGTTTTCAGCCGACCAACATTTATCTAAAAAAGCCATCTCCCGCACTGTTCTGCGAGGGGTAGCTATTTATTATAAGACAAAGCTTTTAGATGGGACAGCTGTGGGCATTATTATTTTGGCGCGACATAAGAACAATTGATAATGCAACGGTCATATTTCTAAATCTTGTTTTTTATGAATGGTTTCTGTATAATCACAAATATTTATGAACTAAGGTTTTTTTATGTCGTTGCGCATATTACAGCAAGCTTTAACCTTTGATGATATTTTGCTTGTTCCTGCTTATTCAACAGTTTTACCTAAAGAAGTTACTGTACAAACAAAATTTACAAAGAAAATTTCATTAAATATTCCTTTAGTTTCTGCTGCTATGGATACAGTGACTGAAGCGCGTTTAGCTATTTCTTTGGCGCAAGCCGGTGGTATCGGTATTATTCATAAAAATATGAGTATTGCCGATCAAGCTGAACAAGTGTGTAAAGTTAAAAAATTTGAAAGTGGTTTAGTAAAAGATCCAATTTGTGTTAATCCCGATATTAAAATCGCTGAATTAATTAAGTTGATTGAAAAATATAATATATCGGGGATGCCAGTAATTGATAATAATCAATTAGTTGGCATTGTTACTAGTCGGGATATTCGTTTTGAAACTAATTTTGATTTGCCAGTATCTGCAGTTATGACCACTAAAGATCGATTAATTACGGTAAAAGAAGGCGCAAGTCGCGAAGAAATTCAAAGTTTATTACATAAACATCGCATTGAAAAATTACTAGTTATCAATGATGCATTCAATTTATGTGGTTTAATTACTGTGAAAGACATGCAAAAATCGCAAGAAAATCCGTTTGCTAGTAAAAATGATTTTGCACAATTATTAGTTGGTGCTGCAGTAGGTGTGGGTGAAAATACGGAACAACGTATCGAAGCGTTGATTGAAGCTGGTGTCGATGTTTTGGTGGTTGATACTGCGCATGGTCATTCACAAAGAGTTTTAGACAAAGTACAATGGATTAAAAAGAATTATATTAATATGCAGGTAATAGGTGGCAATATCGGTACTGCATCTGCTGCTGCAGCGTTAATTGCAGCTGGCGCTGATGCAGTAAAAGTTGGTATTGGTCCTGGTTCTATTTGTACAACACGAATTATTACTGGTGTTGGGGTACCACAGGTAACAGCTATTGCCAATGTTGCCGCTGGTGTTAAAGATGAAGTACCTATTATAGCTGATGGCGGGATTAGATTTTCTGGTGATGTTTGTAAAGCACTTGCTGTTGGCGCCAATGTTGTTATGATTGGTAGTTTATTTGCTGGAACTGAAGAATCACCTGGTGAAATTGAACTGTATCAAGGTAGTACTTATAAAAATTATCGTGGCATGGGGTCATTGGGGGCAATGTCACAAGGATCTAGTGATAGATATTTTCAAGAAAATAGTAGTTCTGAAAAATTAGTTCCCGAAGGTATTGAAGGACGGGTGCCATATAAAGGTCCCATTCAAACTATTATTCATCAAATTATTGGCGGTTTGCGTTCATGTATGGGTTACACTGGTTGCGAATCAATTGATTTATTGCGTAAAAATGTAGAGTTTCTACAAATTACGCATGCAAGTATGCGTGAATCTCATGTGCATGGAGTTAGTGTCACCAAACAAGCTCCTAATTATCAAGTGAATGAATTAAATAATAGGTAAATTAATTAAATGACAGAATTACTTAAGCAAAATCCAATTGTAATTTTGGATTTTGGCTCTCAATATACACAATTAATTGCCAGACGTGTGCGTGAATTGGGCGTTTATTGTGAAATTCATCCTTATGATATTGACAGTAATATTTTTAAAAAATTAAGTCCTTGCGGTGTGATTTTATCTGGTGGTCCATCTAGTGTAAATAATGATTTTAACCCCTTGGCACCGCTGTGGTTGTTTACTAGTAATATTCCAATTTTAGGTATTTGCTATGGTATGCAAATTATGGCATCACAGCTCGGTGGCGCAGTAACTAGTTCCAATATAAGAGAATTTGGCCATGCAAAAATCAATTTAGTTGATGAAAATTCGTTATTCGCATACGCTAATAGTATTAATGCCGATGTTTGGATGAGTCATGGTGATAAAGTAACAAAGTTGCCACCAGGATTTAAAATTATTTGTGCAACTGATAATACAGAAATTGCTGGTATGGTGGATGAACAGCGTAAATTTTATGGATTACAATTTCATCCAGAAGTTACACATACTCAAGATGGGTTATCTATTCTTCAGCAATTTATAATGCATATTTGTAATGCGCAACCTAGATGGACTATGAAATCGATTCAAAATCAAATATTATATGATATTAAGGCTCAAGTAGGTCAGGACGGGGTATTATTAGGTTTATCTGGAGGAGTGGATTCTTCAGTAGTAGCGTTTTTACTGCATCAAGTTATCGGCAAGCAATTAACTTGTGTTTTTGTGGATACCGGATTATTACGGATTAATGAAGTACAGCAAGTTCAAGCAATGTTTGCGGGATTGGATATTCGTATTATTATCGTTAATGCTCAAGAAAAATTTTTAACTGCTTTAACTGGTATTAGTTGCCCAGAAACCAAACGTAAAATCATTGGTAAAATTTTTATTGAAGTATTTCAAGAAGAAGCGCAAAAAATCAACAATATAAAATGGTTAGCACAAGGTACAATTTATTCTGATGTGATTGAATCAGCGGCCACTAAAACTGGTCAAATATCCGCGATCATTAAATCACATCATAATGTTGGCGGGTTACCTAAAAGATTAAAGTTAAAATTATTAGAACCTGTACGTGAATTGTTTAAAGATGAAGTACGTCGATTAGGACAAGAACTTAATTTACCTAAAAAAATGTTAATGCGTCATCCTTTTCCTGGACCTGGTTTTGGTGTGCGAATTTTAGGTGCAATTAAAGCTGAATATTTAGATATTGTACGTCAAGCTGATGCTATATTTATATATGAATTAGAAAAATCATCATTATATAATCAAGTTAGCCAAGCCTTCGCGGTATTTTTACCAATTAAAAGTGTTGGTGTTGTTGGTGATGAGCGTAGTTATGAATATGTTGTTTGCCTGCGTGCTGTTGAAACCATTGATTTTATGACTGCACAGTGGGCTAAATTGCCTTGGGATTTTTTAGCTCTGGTATCTAATAGAATTATTAATGAAGTCAAGGGGATTTCTCGAGTAATCTATGATATTTCTAGTAAACCACCAGCAACTATCGAATGGGAATAACGCAACAAAATTCTACTAACGATATTTTTTGGATGCAGCAAGCTTATAATCTTGCATTACAAGCTCAAACACAACAAGAGGTTCCAGTTGGCGCAGTTTTAATCAGCAAGGATAATATTTTGCTAGGATCTGGATATAATCAAATGATAAAAATCTCTGATCCATGTGCGCACGCAGAGATTTTAGCATTACGGCAAGCAGCAAACAGTTTACATAATTATCGTTTAGTAAATACTACACTATATGTAACATTAGAACCATGTATCATGTGTGCTGGCGCGATGATATCTGCACGTATTCAGCGTTTAGTATTTGCAACACCAGCATTCAAAACTGGTGCGGTTGGTTCTGTATGTAATGTTTTGCATGATTATATTTGGAATCATAAAA
Source organism: Legionellaceae bacterium (assembly GCA_964200955.1). Taxonomy (GTDB): domain Bacteria; phylum Pseudomonadota; class Gammaproteobacteria; order Legionellales; family Legionellaceae; genus CAXNCW01. Next base: position 2,307 of record CAXNCW010000048.1, on the reverse strand, counting down.
TTCAAATTGATACAGGTATCATGCAAGAAGATTGTGCAAATTTATTATCTGGATTTTTTTATAATCAACGTTACCATGCTAAAAATTTCTAATTTATCATTTCATTATACAGATCAGCTGTTGTTGCATAATATTTCATTTATAGTGCATCCTGGTTCCTTATTATATTTACGAGGTAATAATGGCGCTGGTAAAACTACTCTATTAAAATTAATTGCCGGAATCTTATGTAATTATACTGGGGAAATTGTTTTTAATCAGCAATTAATTACTCAGGATTTACAATATTATCAACAAAATCTTTGTTATATTGGTCATAAATTAGGATTCAGTCCATTATTAACTATTCGTGAGAATTGTAAATTTTTTTTTAATAAATCTATTAACTTTAATACACAACAATTAGAGGAACATTTAGAAAAATTTAATTTATTGAAAGTTGCTGATATACCATGTGGGCGTTTATCTGCTGGACAATGTAAACGTCTGAATTTGATGCGTTTGGTGATGTCAGCTGCTAAATTATGGTTATTAGATGAACCATTTACTGCTCTTGATGAGCAAACTTTAGTGTTATTTACTGCTGTTATTACTGAACATTTGCAACAAAATGGTTTAATTATTTTCACTTCACATCAATTAATATTTTGGCTACCAAGTGAGGAATATTCGCTGTGACGGATCATTATTATATAAAAACAATACATTTATTTATTAATCAATGTCAACGTGAACTGATTATTAATAGTAGACAATTACGTAATTTGATTTTTTCTGCTATATTTTTTTGTATGATCATTGTATTTTTTCCTTTAACGATTGTTCCAAACATCAAAATTTTGCGTAGTTTAGCTCCGGGATTAATTTGGATTTCTATGTTGTTAACAATAATTGCTGCAGCTGATAGATTATTTCAGCATGATTATGAACATGGTGTGGTAGAACAATGGTTGGCTTCAGGAATGCCTGTAAGTATTATTGTGGTAGCAAAGATTTGTATGCATTGGCTATTGACTTTAATACCTATTTTAATTATGTGTCTTTTTGTAAGTGTATTATTTTCTCTATCTGTATATGAAGAGTTTATCATAGTTATCAGTTTAATTTTAGGCACACCAACTTTGGTGTTTGTATGTGCTTTAGCGTCTGCATCATGTAATGGATCGCAACAAAATAGCGCATTATTACCATTAATATTGTTGCCATTGGTTGTACCTGTGATGATTTTTGGTAGTGGTACAGTTATAGCCGTTATGAATAATCTTGCAGTTGCTGGATATTTGGCAATTTTAAGTGCACTGTCATTATTATCAATCACCTTTTTGCCAATTGCTATTGCGACTATTATAAAAATTAGCTTCGTATTGGATTAATTAAGTAATGGTTCAGATAAAGAATTTTACATTTTATTGTTTTTTGAACTTTTTAGTGTATTATTGTCAGTATTACTTAATTGTTTATCATTATTTTTATAATCCTTCAGTTGCTGTTTAAGATCATAAAAGGACTGCATACAATCTTGTTTAGTATCTTTTGTATTATCATTCTCTGATTGTTTATTTACTGGTGGATATCGTGATGGAATTGCGTCAATTATTTTCTGCATATAAGCCAGTACTTCTTCTTCCGACATATTCTCAGAACTTTTGTTTGTTGGAGAAATGTCCCATTTTTTTTGTTGAGCTCTTTGATTATCATCAGGATCTTCCATTAATAGCTCTTCATGTTGTATCTGCGCTTCCTGCATTTTGACTTCTCTATTATCGATTGTTGAAGCTTTAGGAACGCCCCATTGCTTTAGTTTTTTTATTTGTTTATTATCATCATGTTCTTCTATTATTGATTTCTCTATGCTATGCTCATTTGGATTAATTAGAGGTTCCTTAGCAATATTCTCCCATTTTTTCATCTTATTTGGTAAAGATATGTTCGAAAGAAATTTATTTATTGCATAATGTTTTTTAAATTTATCAATCAATTCTATGGATAATTTTATTATTGCATCTTTATCGTTGCTTGGTTTTCCTTCAGATACATCTAAGGCAGTCGTATCATTTTTTAAGATTTCTATTTTTTCTTTAAGCGCATAAAGCGTTTTTTGTAATTCTTGTGGATTAGTATTTTTTTGTTTTTGATCCCAATTTATCACCAATTTATTTAGTTCAGTTGCACATTCATTTAAGTTCCTCTTAATTGTTAGCAATCTTTTGGTATTTTCTACACGTTGATTATGCATGATTAATCCTTAAATTATAATAAATTAAAAATTATCCTTTATATAAATTTTATCTTTTACTTGTTTGTTGG
>CAXNCW010000047.1:0-7255 GCA_964200955.1 Legionellaceae bacterium | reverse complement strand
TTATGAGTGCATCTCTAATAGAAGTTAATTTATTATTATATTTAGTTGAGAAAAGATCATGTAGTTGCTGGTCATTTATTTGCACAATATTAATTGCTGAATGCCATTTTGATGACATCGAGGCAGGTAAATCGACTGTTTGGTTATATGATATTGGTTCACATGACAAAAATTTATTAATTTTTGTTTGCGAATCTTGAAAAAAAGGGCTCTTATGATTGTTGAACTCTTGATTTAGGCCTTCTTCTAGAGTTTTAAATTGCTCTAATAAGTTTTTGAGTGCAGTAATACCCGGCATTCCTGTTTTACTCATGATGGTTTTCTGTCCTTCAACCAGCAACAATAAACGTTTAACATCCATACTTTCTTTAAAGAGACGCACTCTTGTAGTTAGATCATCATTGGTGTATTTATTATATAATAGATTGATAATACTATTAGGATGTAACTGCTGTTGACAACAAAAATTTAAAATTTTGTGTTGTAAATCATGATTAATATATTGATCTATTGTTTTGGCATCAGCCAATGCTAAAATTGTTAATGTTTCATAGATTTGTAAAAACTCTGCATTTGGTATGGTGTTGTGAGAAGTAATGGACATAGCACTGGTGCCGTTGGCACTTCCTTGGCGGTTAATAGATTGTGTGATTACTTTAGCGATCGCTTCATTTGGCGCAGCACAAAATGCTGGAGCAATTTGTAAACGTTCTGTTTGCATTGCGTATTTTAAATATTGTAATAAAGTAAAAATAGAAAAAGTCTTGCCCGCACCTACACCCATATTTACTGTACCTGCAAGACCTAGCTGTAGTTTTTTGCTTTTATTTTGTTGGTCTACTTTTTGAATAAATTCTAAACAATGATTAAATAATTCTAGTTGATAATCTCTTAATCTTGTGATAGGTAAACCCGATTGAGTTAATAACGTCATGCCATTCACAATGGTAAGATTCAATACATAAGCTGCATTAGTTTTTTGATTGGTGTTAATAAGACGCAGCCAATCTTGACCTGCTTCTGTTTTTTGTAGTTCTTGATTGAGACTAGCAAGAAATTGGTCGCATTTGGCATCATCATATTCGATGTGTTGGCGTAGTATACCAATATGCGGTTTATTGGGACTGAAATAAAATAACGGATAAACACCGTACATTTTTAAGCGTGCTTTATATTCGTTTATATCTATATATTCTATGTTATTAGGTGGTTGGCAATAATGCTTTACTGACCATCCTGCGCCTAGCTCTGTTGTATATGGTAATTGAATGCTTTGTCCTTGCTGGCAAACTAGAGACACTATTGTTGTATTGTCACGTTGATCTATAGATTGTTTCACACCGCTACCACAGGCAATACTTTTTGGATCAGCATCACTTTGTACATCATCTAAAATATATTTTAAGAAAAAGGAAGATGCGTAAGGTTGTAGTATTTTTTCAAAATCTCCACTTGGCAAATATATAGCTTTGGGGCCAAGAGTCATTTCTAGTCCAAATGGGAAACGTAATTGCACATTATAAGCAGTAGGTGAAGCACCAAATTTATTATCTTTTGATGTCGCAAAACCATTTTTTCGTTCTACATAAATTTGGGCTGGTACTAATTTATTATTACTGTTGAAAACAATGTTAGTAATTTGTGCGTTAATATTGGCGTTTGTGATTTTCTTAATAGACTGTTCTATGATAACTTCTATATCATCATAAATTGTTCTATTGTGAACTGATTTTTGGGTTAAGATCCAATTATATAAGCTGTTATCAAGTGGTGGCGGCATAAATATCCTAATTCTAATTTGTTGTTTTATTGTTTGCATTTAAAATATGATGATATTTTTATAGCCATAATCAACCTTTTTTATAAAATAAGAATTTTATTATAACACAATAGTACCAAGTCGTATACCGTGTAATACTAAATCTGGCATTAATTGATTAAAGATATTTTGTTGTTCAAATAAACCTGCAAAACCACCGGTGGCAATTATGTAGGAATTTTGTTCATTAGTAGTATGAAGTATTTCATTATTGATATGTTTAATAATTTCTCGACAAGCACCAATGGCACCATAAAAAATCCCGGATTGAATACTCTCTATTGTCGATTTACCAATTATATGCTCACTTTTAATGATTTCTACATTAGGTAATTTTGCGGTATTATTTGATAAGGCTTCCATTGATAATCTGAGCCCAGGTAATATGGCTCCGCCAAGATATTCTTTTTGTGATGTAATAACACAAAAAGTAGTTGCTGTACCAAAATCTATAATAATAAGATTTTTATTTGGGATAAAATGCACTGCGGCTATTGCATTAGCTATGCGATCTGCGCCGATTTCAATCGGATTATGATATTTTAAATTCAAAATTTTCTGACTATTATAATGTAAAAATAATGGTTCAATATGAAAATATTTAACGCATGCAGCTCGAACAGAATAATCTAATTGTGGAACAACAGAGCAGATAGAGATCTGTGTTATATTTGTGGGTTGGCAATGGTTTTCTTTAAGAACATTGATTAAAAATATCCCAATTTCATCCGATGTACATGCTTTTGCTGTATGACGAAAATACAATTGTATTTTGTCATTTAAAAACACCCCGCCGTAAATGTGAGAATTACCAATATCAATACATAAAAGCATATTATTTTCTAAACTGTTAAGATCAAAGTAGATCTATAAGCCGGGTTCTGTCGTGAGCAATCATTCATCTAGAACATATGTCACCATATGTCTTAAGCGACCTACCCAAATCCCATACGAGCAGTACGTACTAATTAAAATTAGTTAGATTTCTATTTGGTCTTGCTCCAAGCGGGGTTTGCCATGCCATAATTGTTACCAATCATGCGGTGTGCTCTTACCACACCATTTCACCCTTACCAAAATAAATTGGCGGTATATTTTCTGTGGCACTTTCCGTAGACTCACATCTCCCAGTAATTATCTGGCGCTTTGCTCTATGGAGCCCGGACTTTCCTCTATTAACAACATTACATTGTTAATAGCGATTGCCCAATCTACTTTGATCTGGTTAAAGTATAACTAGTTTCCATGTGCGAAACTAGCAATTAATTATGATTTTTTATGATTCACGTGTACCAATAAATTCATCATCAAAATATTGTTTTAATTTTGTACGTAAAGTACCGCGACTAATATTTAATACTCTTGCTGCTTTTGATTGATTATAGCGTGTCATTTCCATAACGGTTCTAAATAACGGCGCTTCTACTTCTTCAATTACTAACTGATACAAATTAATATTTTTGTTTTTATTGCTTACAGATCCCAAATATTTTTTGACAATATTAACAACTTGTTGTGCTAATGTATCATTGTTTTGTTCCTGACTTTGTACAGATGCACTCATTTATTTCTCCTTGAGTTTTTATTATGGTTATTAAAATTGTTATACATCTTTCTTTCAAAATACCATGTGATACACATTCACAAATACTACAAAGAATGCGAACATTGGCTTAATGAAATTCATTTATTATGGAAAGCTTAAGGAAAAACAAAACAATAATCAAGTAGTTTTTGTTCTGTATGTTTTTGATTGGTTAATCTACAGTAAAACTTTCACCGCAACCGCATTGTCCGGTTTGATTTGGATTATTAAATATTAGTTTAGAATTTAGATTTTGTTTAACATAATCAACAGATGTCCCCAATAAAAATGGGTAAATATCTTTAGCGATATATAATTGATAATTATCATGAAAAGGTAAAACGATATCATTAATTTGTGGAATAAAATCGTACTGTAATACATAACTCAATCCTGAACATCCGCTTTTTTTTAAAGATAAATGCACACCAAGATTGTTAGGATTGAGATATTTTATAATGTGCTGTTTAGCGGCATCAGAAAAAATAATTCCTGTAATTTTATTGTTAATATGTTTGATGGGATGATTCATAATTAATAAAGGTCATGACTTAGTAGAATAATTTTATTATAACTGGTTTCTATAAATAAAGCGATTGTATATTCTATTTTGGGTATTTGTAAGGTATCACTAATTATTGCTGCAGTAATCCATGGATGTCTGTTAATAGAAGTATTTTCTAGGTTTTGACATAACCACTCAAGTCCTGCAATTAAATACGGATTTCCAAAAGTTTTAAATTTTGTTTGTATGATTTGTTTGTTTAAATTACAACGTAAATATAATTCTAAGTAAGTATTATGATGCTGAGTATTACAATAATAGCAGACAGTGAGTGGCTGTTGGCAATTTAATACTCCGGCGTGCGAAGTATTAAAAAACAATTCTGCAATTTTTGCATTATATTGGTGCGATTTCATATAAATGTTTAATTTGTTGATTGATTATAGCAATGGCACGTGTAATTTCTTCATCAGTAGTAAAGCGCCCTAAAGATAACCTAATCGAGCTATATGCTTGGGTTGGTGTTAACCCTATAGCATGTAATACATGTGATGGTTGTTTGCTTGTGGCTGCGCAGGCTGAGGTAGTAGAAATAGCGAGATCATGTAATGCGAATAATATTGATTCATTATGTAAATGATTAAAAGTAATATTAAGATTGCCGGCAATGCGTTGTTTAGCATCACCATTTAATTGAATTGCGGAAATATCTTTAATGCCATTCCATAAAATTTGTTTTTGTTGCGCAATTTTTTGTTGTTCAGATGGATATAATTGGTGTGATAAAGCAAAAGCTTCACCCATCCCAACAATTTGATGAGTGGCTAAAGTCCCTGATCGTAAACCCAATTCTTGGCCGCCACCAAATGATTGTGGTGATAATCTAATTCTTGGTTTATTGCAGATATATAAAGCACCGATCCCTTTGGGACCATAATTTTTATGTGCAGAAAATGACATCAAATGTACGGGGAATTTTTTAACATCTATCGGTAGTTTACCTGCGCTTTGTGCAGCATCAACATGAAATAAAACACCGTGTTTTTCTAAAATATAACTAATCTTTTCAAGATCTTGAATTACGCCAATTTCATTATTAACATGCATAATCGAGGCTAAAATAGTATTATTACTAATAGCTGAGGCTAATTTATCTAAGTCTAATAATCCATTTTTTTCTGGAGATAAATATGTAACTTGAAAACCTTGTTGTTCTAATTTCTGAAAACTTGCTAAAATAGTTTTATGTTCGGTAGCCATAGTGATTAAATGGTTACCCTTATGACGATAAAAATTGATTATGCCAAGTATTGCTAGATTATTGGCCTCAGTTGCACCTGATGTGAAAATGATTTCATTAGGTTGTGCATTAATTGTCAGTGCAATTTGTTTCCGTGCTGTGTCCACTGCAACTGCTGCAATTCTGCCAAAATTATGCGTTGTTGATGATGGATTCCCAAATATGCCTCCAGGACCCATAAAATCGAGCATTTTATGAATCACTCTTGGATCGATTGGGGTTGTTGCCATATAGTCGAGATAGATTGGCTTAGACATTATTGTAATCGTTTCAGTTGATATTGAATTTTACTAATGATGCCACGCAAAATTCTTACTTCTAAAGTTTCAAGATGCATTCTATTAAATAAACGGCGAATTCTTCTTTCAATACGTATATGATTTTTGGTTTTAAAAAAATTAATTGCAAATAATAATTCAGTTAAATGGATGTAAAAATCAGATAATTCATCGGCGGTTGCGGTGTGCTGATAGATTTTGATTAATTCTGGTGGTGTTTTTAAATAGCGCATTCTAATTTCATAACACATTATTTGTACTGATTGTGATAAATTCAAAGAGTTATATTCTATATTTGTTGGAATATGAATATGATAATTGCATTGTAATAATTCATCATTAGTTAATCCAGTATTTTCGCGTCCAAAAATTATTGCGATTTGTGTATTAGACTCAACACTGGCTAAAAGTTTTGCGCAATCATATGGTGTTGATGTTGGTAAATCAATAGAACGGGAACGTGCGCTAGTCGCAAAAATTAATTTACAACCTTGTAATGCTACAGATAAAGAATTTACAACAACACAGTTAGTTAAAATATCATGAGCATTAACTGCCATTGCGGTTGCATGTTCATCAGGAAATTGTTTGGGTTTAACTAAATATAAGTTTTTTAATCCCATATTTTTCATAGCGCGTGCTGATGAGCCAATATTACCTGGATGAGTAGTTTCAACCAAGATAATGCGAATTGATTGTAGATTCATAATGCGTGAATTTTTGAAAAATATATGTAATGATAGCAATATGTCTGATTATTATAAAGTGTTATTATTTTAATATGAAAAATTTTTTTATGAAATTTATTGATATAATAGATTTACGTATGGCCATTTCTTATATGATTGTTGGTTTGTGCTCGGCAATAGTATATTTATGTACTTTTGGTTTTTTTTATGAAATTAAACATTTAGATTATCGTATTGCGGTATCTATTGGTTATTTAGCGTCAATTTTAATTCACTTTACTGCAAACAGACGTTTTACTTTTAAAAGTCATGGTTTTAATTTTTATAAACACTTATGTAAATATTTATGTATAATTTTGATTAATTATTTAATAACATTAAGCATAACCTGTTTAGTAGTAGAATATTTCATGTTACCGGCATATATAGGGGTTGGTTGCTCGATTGGTATTACTGTAGGTATTGGCTATGTAACGGCAAAATTTTGGATATTTCGTCATCAAATTACATAGAAACACTGATGTTGTGCATTTTTTATGAGTTTTATGGTTAATGATTTTTACAATGCAAGAGTCAGACCAGACATTTAATGCTGTTTCGAACATATCTATTAACGCATAAAATGGTAAAATTAATCCCATGAGTGTAATTAGCAATAAATATTGACCAAGACTAAGAATCCAAGAATTATTTTTTTGCATATTTTCCATTATAAAATGATAAAATTATATAAAATTTATATCAATTTTTGAAAATAAGTTTTGTGTTCTGTATTTTTGGTATCTTTAAGACGTTTATATTCTTGTGTGACATTAAATCTGGCTCTTAATTTAGCTTGACTTTTTTTCCCTGGCAACTGCAAGTAATTCATAAGATCTATATTTTTTGGATGGTATTCTTTGAATTTTTTAGATAATGTTGAATGTGTTTTTAAATAGCCAGTATTTTCAAATAGTTTTGCTAAATTTTTTTCAAATATTGTAGTTTCAATTGGTCCGTTTGCTAAAGCTTGATTCATAAGATCAATCAATGATTTTTTAATGTTTGGTTTGAACATACAACTAAAAAAACTATTATCA
>CAXNCW010000046.1:0-7315 GCA_964200955.1 Legionellaceae bacterium | reverse complement strand
AAGGAAAAATTATTTACGATAATAGAAAATGATCCAACAATATATATAAAAAGAGGTTCTGACTTTCAAGATATTTACAAAATATTAAATGACGATTACAAGGAAAAATTATTTACGATAATAGAAAATGATCCAACAATATATATAAAAAACGATTATGATTTAACAACTTACTTAGAATTCTTAACTCCTGCACACCAGGAAAAAATACTATCTAAACAATTAAAATTTGAACAATTTCAAACATACAAAGACAAGTATAAAGATATGTTGCCTAAAAACAATGATGATAAGGATAATAAAAACGAATTATAATATTTAAAATTCTACAATTTTTAATAACGTATTCATGTAGCATATTATGTTATAATTTCAAGATTCTGTAAACTTGACCCATTAAATTTTTAAGAGCCTAAAGACAATGAATGAGGTAACCACAAAAAATCATACAGAAATCACACCAAATATTAGACGTCAACCACATTCAAATGAAGCCGAACAGGCTATAATTGGTGGCTTAATGTTAGATAATGAAGTCTGGGATAAAATCAATCATAAATTATGTGAAAATGATTTTTATCGTATCGAACATCGAATCTTATATCGATCTATTGCTTTACTATCAAGAAAAAATCAACCGTTTGATGTCATCACATTATTAGATATTTTAAAAAATAATAATCAACTAGACGACTCAGGTGGCGAAACTTATCTATTTGAACTAGCAAATAATACTCCAAGTATTGCAAATATTTCTACATACACAGATATTGTCAGAGAAAAGTCAGTGCAACGACAATTAATCAAAATTGCTAATGATATTGCAGATTTAGCCTATAGCCCTGGAAATCAAGAAGTTGCACAAATACTTGATGTTGCAGAAAGTAAAGTTTTTGCTATCTCCAATCAAACCGGATCTAATGACGGACCATTAGGTATTCAGCCAATATTAGTTAAAGTTGTTGAAAAGATTGATACTTTATACAATAGCGATAAAACTCTGATTGGTTTAGCCACTGGTCTTACCGATCTTGACGCCTTAACTTCAGGATTACAAACAGCGGATTTAATTATTATTGCAGGCAGACCATCCATGGGAAAAACCGCATTAGTCATGAATATAGCTGAACATATAGCGATTCAAAATCGTGATCCGGTATTAATTTTTTCTATGGAAATGCCTGCCGATGCGTTAGCTATGAGAATGATATCTTCTTTGGGAAGAATTGAACAGACACGCGTCCGTACCGGCAAGCTCAATGAAGAGGATTGGCCAAGATTAACCTCCGCTGTACACATGTTATCCGAAGCCCCAATTTTTATTGATGATTCCCCAGCATTAAGTCCAGCAGAATTACGTGCACGTGCGCGCCGACTCATGAAGGAGCATGGACGATTAGCATTAATTGTTGTAGATTATTTGCAACTGATGCAAATTCCAGGATTAAAAGCTGACAATCGTACCGCAGAAATTTCTGAAATATCTCGTAGCTTAAAATCTTTAGCAAAAGAACTAAATGTACCCATTATTGCACTATCACAACTTAACCGAAGTTTAGAGCAACGTCATGATAAACGTCCAGTTATGTCTGATATACGCGAATCAGGAGCTATTGAACAAGATGCGGATTTAATTTGTTTTATCTATCGTGATGAAGTGTATAATCAAGATAGCAATGATAAAGGTATTGCTGAAATTATTGTTGCTAAACATAGGAATGGCGCCATTGGCCGCATTCGTGTGGCTTTTTTAGGGCAATATACACGTTTTGAAGATTTGGCGTACAGTGGTTACCAAGGAGTAAATGCAGACTAAAATGCGTCCTACATATATAAAAATAAATCAAAAAGCATTATTACACAATGTAAATTATATCAAACAACTAGCTCCAAAACAAAAAATTATGGCAATGGTAAAAGCCAATGCTTATGGTTGTGGTATGAATTTTATTGTTCCCATACTTGATAATGTAGTTGATTTTTTTGGAGTTGCTTGTACAGAAGAAGCATTAGAAATTAGAAATTTAGGCAGTAATACTGCATGCTTATTACTAGAGGGCGTTTTCTCAAAAGATGAGTTACAAATTGCCACTGCTTATAATTTACAATGTGTGATTCATCAATATTATCAATTAGAATGGTTATTAGAAAAAGCATTACCAAAAAAGATAGTCGTATGGATAAAAATTGACACTGGAATGGGACGCTTAGGTTTTAACGTAACTGAATTAACAGCGATATTAAACAAATTACAACAATGTCCATGGGTAGTACCACAAATTGGTATTATGAGTCATTTTGCCTGCGCTGATGTTATGAATCATCATCAAAATACCATACAAATTAATAATATTAATTCAATATTTACTACTATAGATAAAAGTCATAATATTTTTTATAGCATAGCTAACTCGGCAACCATTCTAAATTTTCCCGCTATGCACGTAGATATTATTAGACCAGGTATTATGTTATACGGTGTTTCACCATCTGCAAATCACATGAGTAGTGATTACAATTTAAAGCCAGTAATGTCTTTTTTTTCTGCAATTATTTCCATCCATAACTATCCTGCAGGAGTTTCTATCGGCTATGGTAGTACTTGGAAAACCACCAAACCAACAACAGTTGCAATAGTTGCGGCAGGTTATGGTGATGGCTATCCTCGCCATATCAATCCTAATACTTTAGTAGCAATAAATCATGAATTTGCACCTATTGTTGGCACAATTTCAATGGATATGTTAGCTATAGATATAACTTTATGTAATAATATTCGTGTTGGTGATAAGGTCGAATTATGGGGAAATGCCATCCCGATTGAAACTGTTGCAAATGCAGCGGGAACTATAGCTTATGAATTAATGTGTCAAATAACAACCAGGAATAAACGTATCCAGGAGTAAAATCATATGAGTAATCTGTTTAATTTATTTGGCCCCTCCCCTATTCGTCCTATTGAAAAACACATGTATAAAGTTTATCAATGTGCCAAACAGTTACGCCCATTTTTTACAGCAGTGCTACAACAAGATTGGAATTTAGCACAAAATTTACAGCAACAAATTTCCACTTTAGAAAAAGAAGCTGATTTAATGAAACGTGATTTACGTTTACATTTACCAACAGGATTATTTTTACCTGTATCCAGGACTGATTTATTAGAATTACTCAGTGCACAAGATCGCATTGCAAATCGCGCAGAAGATATAGCTGGATTAATTATTAGTCGTAAAATGCTGATTCCAGAAACCATTGCAACAATATTTATGCCATTTTTAGATTGTTGTTTAAATGCAGCAAAACAGGCATGTAAAGCCATCAATGAATTAGATGAATTATTAGAAAGCGGATTTTCAGGTAATGAAGTAAAAATTGTAGAAGAAATGATTATGATTCTTGATGAAATTGAGCACGATAGCGATAAAAAATTATCTACTCTACGTCAATGCATTTTTAATATGGAAAATACATTAGCAACAATTGAAATTATTTTCTTATATAAATTAGTGCAATGGATTGGTGATTTAGCAGATAATGCGCAAACCGTTGGCGGGCGCTTACAAATTTTAATTGCTAGGTAATATTTATGAATGATGCTGTATTATTATTTTATTGTGCTATTGGCTTATGTTTTTTAATGACTATTGGCGTTGGCGCCAATGATTTAGCTAATGTTATGAGTACCGCAATGGGATCTAAAGCGATCACAGTCAAACAAGGCATTATTATTGCAATAATTTTTGAATTAGCTGGAGCTTTTTGGGGAGGTAGTGGTGTGACTGAAACCATGCGTAGCGGCATTATCAATACACAACAACTCAGTAATCAACCAATTATTTTTATTACAGGCATGATCAGTGTATTACTCTCTTGCACAATATGGATGAATTTAACTAGTTATTTCGGCGTTCCTGTTTCTATTACTAATGCTTTAGTTGGTGCTATGGTTGGTTTTGGTTATACTGTACTTGGATCCGCAGCCATACATTGGACACACGTATACTCTATTGCAATTAGTTGGATAACCTCCCCATTAATTTCCGGCACTTTTGCTTATTTATTATTTATTAGTATTCAACAAAGTATTTTTGTTAAACCTGACCTTTTAACCAGAGCACAATTATATACCCCTATTTATTTATTCATTATTGGTATCATCTTATCTTTTATTACTGTATTTAAAGGCTTAAATCATTACCATATATTGCTTAATTTAAAACAGATCTTCGCGGTAATTCTTTCAACAAGTATACTTATAACTATTATCGGTCTATATATAATCAAGAAAATCCCAGAAATAACCAATGCCAATAGACGCGAAAGATTTATGCAGGTTGAAAGATATTTCGCCGTATTAATGTCCTTTACTACATGCGCCATGATATTTGCACATGGATCTAACGATGTTGCATTAGCTGTTGGCCCATTATCTATCATTTATAATTTTGTCTATAACCCTGAACATCCATTGAATACTCATGCTTACCCTTCATGGATTATTTTATTAGGATGTACCGGAGTGTTGCTAGGATTTTTAATCTATGGTCGACGAGTAATTGCAACAGTTGGTAGCTCAATTACTGTACTTACACCAAGCCGCGCCTTTGCCGCGACATTCGCCGCCGCCACAACAGTTGTAATTGCCACCAGCGCAGGGATCCCTGTTTCCGCCACACAAACATTAGTCGGAGCCGTACTTGGGGTTGGACTCGCGCGTGGAATAGGAGCTTTAAATTTAGTTGTTATTCGCAATATATTTACTTCTTGGATGTTTACATTGCCATCGGTGTCAATAATGACAATTATTATATATAAATTATTACGCATGATTTTATAATTGCTTATTCAATCAAATTCTGTTAACATCATTGCCAATGACTTTTTATGCCGTATATATTTTTAGAGAGATATTACATGAAACCAGATATACATCCAAAATATCAAGATATTACAGTAATTTGTAGTTGTGGTAATACATTTATTACCGGATCAACTCTTTGTCATAGTTTAAATATCGAAGTGTGTTCACAATGCCATCCATTTTATACAGGTAAACAAAAATTACTTGATACTGGTGGACGCGTACAAAGATTCAATCAGCGTTATAATAAAAATTAATCATATATTTTGAACTTGCCTCATTTAAGACCAATTAAAGAGGCTATGCTAATTTTAGCATATAATCCATAAGGAACAATAAACATGAGACATTATGAAATTATTTTTTTAATTCACCCCGATCAAAGTGAGCAAGTTCAATCTATGATTGAGCGTTATGAAGCTATTTTAACCAAAAATCATGGTAAAATTCATCGAAAAGAAGATTGGGGTCGTCGTCAGCTAGCCTATTCTATCAATGACTTACATAAAGCTCACTATATTTTATTAAATGTTGAATGCGATCAAGAAGCATTAGACGAATTTAAGAATTCCTGCAAATATAACGATGCTATCTTAAGACACTTAATTCTTAAAAAATCATCTGCAATTGTAGATAAATCTATTTTATTTAAAAAAGAAAATATTGTTGCTTAATGGAGAAACATAATGTCATCTTATAATCGTCGTAAAAAAATATCTCATACTGACTCTGAAAATTCAGCTGAAATTGATTACAAAGATTTAAATTTACTTAAAAACTATCTGTCAGAGACAGGAAAAATTGTTCCCAGTCGTATTACTGGTGTTTCTGCTTCAGAGCAAAGACAATTAACTAAAGCCATTAAACTTGCTAGATTTTTAGCATTTTTACCATACTGTGAATCACATCGCTAAATTATGGTTAAACAAAATTTCTTACAAAAACAAAGTTTATATTTATTGGAAAATCCTAAGATTGCTTGGTTAATGTCTGGTGTTTTTGCGATATTGCCCATGACCACATGGTTGGCTTTATCAATAATGGCTTTACTTATTTTGCGTATAAACTGGATTGTTGGTTTAAAATGCTTAATTGTTACTCTTACTGTATCTATGTGTTGCACAGAATTCTTCGGGAATACATCTGATACATTATTAGAAATCATATTAACATACACTGCATGCTATGCTTTTGCTGTATTGTTACGCATATTTAGCAGTTGGCAAATCATTGCAATCTCAGCAATTATTATTTTTATGCTAATTATAACATTGATTAATTTAATACATCCTAATTTTGCAATACAAGAATATCAAATATTATTAAAATTACTTGGTAATATCGATCAGCAATTAATAATTGACCTACTTAAACAACGCAATGATTTTATCAATACAGTATTAGCACACTATTTACTCAGTGCAAAATTACTAAGTATCTTAATATCAGCAGTGATTCCCTTATTATTTGCTCGTTCTTTGCAATCACAATTATTTTATCTTGGTGGCTTTAAAAAAGAAATTTTAGAATTTAAAGCACACATTTTAATATTGATATTATTTGTATTCATAGCTATAGGCGCATATACAAATAATTTATATGCTGTAAGCTATATACCCATATTTTTTTTATATATGATGTTATCAGGCATAAGTTTTGTAGCATTTTTACTATCAAATAAAAAATCATTCATAAGCATTATAACAATATTCGCCCCAATAATTATTATTCCTTATGTAATGTTACCATTATATGTAATCTTTGGTGCAATAGACAGTATATTTAATTTACGTTCACGTTGGCAAATATCTGCTGAACATTAAACATGTAAACATGAGAGGTGTATTATGGAAGTAATTTTATTAGAAAAAGTGCAAAAGCTAGGTAATCTAGGTGATAAAGTTGTGGTCAAAGCTGGATATGGACGTAATTGTCTCATACCACAAAAAAAAGCGGTATTTGCTACCACAAATAATATTCAATTATTTGAACAACGTCGTGCTGAGTTAGAAAAACAAGCACAAAAACA
The DNA here is from genome assembly GCA_964200955.1 of Legionellaceae bacterium. Lineage (GTDB taxonomy): Bacteria > Pseudomonadota > Gammaproteobacteria > Legionellales > Legionellaceae > CAXNCW01. The sequence goes on along the minus strand of CAXNCW010000046.1, from coordinate 422 downwards.
CTTAGCAGTTGCTGAACAACGCGCTGCAAAATTAAATGATGTTACTCTTACTATTGCTGTCATGACAACTAATGAAGGCAAATTATACGGATCTATTGGTGTTCATGAAATTATGCAAGCATTAAAAGAGCGTAATATAGAAATTAACAAACGTGAATTAGTATTAGCTAATGGCCCATTATATAATATCGGTGATTATTTAATCGATATTAAATTACATAATAATATAGAAGCTAAATTACAATTAAAAATTATTATGAAAAGCTAATCAATTTTTTTGATTAGGAACTGTAAAGAAATAACTTGAATATTTTTATGAGTCTTTTGTTTGGACGCAGTGAGTTTGACACATGAAAATATTCAAGTTATTTCTTTACAGTTCCTTAGCTTTGATTAGTTTAAAATAATATATCGGGGCGTAG
>CAXNCW010000045.1:0-7446 GCA_964200955.1 Legionellaceae bacterium | reverse complement strand
ATACACAACGTAATTGTGCGTTTTCATCTTTAATGGAAAAATAAATATGTCCTGAAGGGTATTGTTTTAAATTGGAAATTTCACCATGTACGTAAATTTCCCCAATATTTTGTTCGATGAAGATTTTAATTTGATAATTTAATTGACTGACGCTAAGACTTTGAGAATCATTAGTGGTTAAATTTGGCATATATATTATAATTCAATAAATTTAAACATAGTACTCAATATATGGCGAAATGCCAATTCATTATTTTCGAGAGTTCTTCGAGCATAATGCCGCCACGAATACTATTGCCTTTGGAGTTGACTAGATGACTTAAGGTTACAATTCCGGCTTTACCTGGTAAAACAGCAATTATGTATCCAGAGACACCGCTTTTTGCTGGCATGCCGGTTTTTACCATATGATTGCCAGTTTCGTTATATAAACCACAAGTTGCCATAATTGCTATGGTGATTTTGCAAGTTTCTACAGAGATGATTTGTTTATTTAAAACTGGATCATAGCCGTGGTTGGCTAATAATGTTGGTAAATATAACATTTGTGTTAATGTGGCTTCGTATGAACATAAAGAAAAATATAAATCTAAAGTTTCGTGCACGCTAGTGCCAAGGTTATTATAACTTTTCAAAAAGTAAGCTAAGGCACGATTACGATTACCAGTGCGTTTTTCAGAAGCCAATACTAAAGAGTTAATATATAATTGTTGATTAAATAACTTTCTAATCCATGAATTTAACCACGTGAATTTTTGCTCAATAGATCCTGGAATATGTGAGCATAGTGTAATGGCACCGGCATTTAACATTGGATTTGCTGGTAGCGGGCCAAAATTTTCTAAATGTGCTATTGAAGCAAATTCATTACCTGAAGGTTCAACATTAACTAATTTTAATAGATGCTCAACGCCAAATTCTTCTAGTAAACCGATTAATGGTACTAGTTTTGAAGTACTTTGTAAGGTTATGGGCTCGATAGGATAATTACTATAAGATAAACTATTGCCAGTGATTTCTTTGATAGCAATGCCTGCAAAATGTTGATTGGCATTGACTAATTCTGGTATGTAGTCAGCTACTTTGCCATCATAATTGATTTCGGCTATAGCCACTAAATGCATTAGAAGATCTATATCTAGTTTCTGTTTATTATTCATAATATAGCATATTATTGTTTATATTTTTCCACGTGCTTGAGACTAATAAAAACTTGCGTTTCCTGATTGCCTTGGGCTATGACATGTTGTGTTAGTGTATTATAATTAATTTTTGTTGCCATTAAAATATTGTCTCCATTAACTACGCGCGCATTACCAATAAGTTTTATTACATGGCTGTCAGGATTATAAATAATCATATTAGCATATGCATGTAGAGGTGGTTTGTTAATAGAAAGTTGAGTCCAATAATGTGCTTGTGTGTTTTTACTATCACCAAATGCTAGAGCTTTTTTGATTTTGTTATCATTGGTGCTGTATAGTATTGCTTTTTGCGCTAATAGATGAGTCTCTCCTTGAGAAATGCGTACATTTCCAATATATTCGCTTTTATGGCGAGCTTGGTCGATTTTAACTTTTTGAGCATAAATCTCTAATGGTTGTGTATTTGAGTTGGCTATAACATAATTATTCAATATCAATAAAATTATAGCTATTAGTAACTTCATCATTATATTCATAATTTTTTATTGCTTTGTATTAATGGCACTAGTAGAATATTATTCTACTACAATATATATGTGAATTTACACTGATCTTCGAAAATAGAGAACGATTATGCGAATGGATAAATTAACATCTAAATTTCAATCAGCTTTAGCCGATGCACAATCTTTGGCTTTAGGTCTGGATAATGGTTTTATTGAGCCTGAACATGTTATGCAAAGTTTAATTAATCAAGAGGATGGCTCTTGTAAGCCTTTGTTACTTAAAGCAAATATAAATTTAACATTATTACAAAATTTATTAACTCAAGCCATTGACAAATTATCTAAAGTTAGTGGTATTGGTGGTGATATTCATATTTCTAATGCATTAACGCGTTTATTCAATCTCACTGATAAATTATCGCAGCAAAAAAAAGATGCTTATATTGCGAGTGAGATTTTTATTTTAGCTGCTATTACTGAAAATGGTAATTTGGCGACTATGTTAAAGGCTGCTGGTGGCACGAGTGATGGTATTGCGCGTGCTGTTGATGAAATTCGTGGCGATGAAACTGTATCTAACCCTAATATGGAAAATCAACGACAAGTTTTAGAAAAATATGCGATTGATCTTACTGCTAGAGCAGAATCAGGTAAATTAGATCCGGTAATTGGTCGTGATGACGAAATTCGCCGGACGATGCAAGTTTTACAACGCCGCACTAAAAATAATCCAGTATTAATTGGTGAACCTGGAGTAGGGAAGACAGCTATTGTCGAAGGCTTAGCACAGCGTATTGTGAATGGGGAAGTTCCAGATGGCTTAAAAAATAAGCGAGTTTTTGCTTTGGATATGGGGGCATTAATTGCTGGAGCCAAATTTCGTGGTGAATTTGAAGAGCGTTTAAAAAATGTCTTAAGTGAAATTAGTAAGCATGCTGGAAAAATTATTTTATTTATTGATGAATTGCACACTATGGTCGGTGCTGGTAAAGCCGAGGGCGCCATGGATGCTGGTAATATGTTAAAACCAGTATTGGCTCGAGGAGAATTGCATTGTATTGGTGCGACCACATTGAATGAATATCGACAATATATTGAAAAAGATGCAGCATTAGAACGACGCTTTCAAAAAGTTATGGTTAATGAACCTAGTGTTGAGAATACTATTGCAATTTTACGTGGTCTCAAAGAACGTTATGAAGTTCATCATGGCGTGGAAATTACCGATCCAGCTTTAGTAGCAGCAGCGGTCTTATCGAATCGCTATATTAGCGATCGGTTTTTACCTGATAAAGCTATTGATCTAGTTGATGAGGCTGGTAGTGAAATTAGCATGGAAATCGATTCAAAACCCATTAGTCTTGATAAATTAGAGCGACGTATTATTCAATTAAAAATTGAGCGTGAAGCTTTAAATAAAGAGCAAGATGAATTATCGAAAAAACGTTTAGCAGATATTGAAGAAACCATGCGTGAATTGGAAAAAAATTATTCTGATTTGGAAGAAATTTGGAAGGCTGAAAAAGCTGCTGTACAGGGTACTACACAAATTAAAGAATCTTTAGAACGCGCAAAAATTGCACTTGAAGCTGCTCGGCGTGTTAGTGATTTAACCAAAATGTCTGAATTGCAGTATGGTACTATTCCCGAATTAGAAAAAAAATTAGTTGCAGTTGGTAAGCATCAACCATTAAATGATACGAAATTATTTCGAAATAAAGTGACTGAAGAAGAGATTGCTGAAGTTGTATCCAAATGGACCGGGATACCTGTGGCCAAGATGTTAGGTAGTGAAAAAGAAAAATTATTGCATATGGAGGAAGCATTACATCAGCGTTTAGTCGGACAAAATGAAGCAGTAAATGCGGTTTCGAATGCCATTAGACGTTCGCGTGCCGGATTATCTGATCCGGCACGTCCCATAGGTTCATTTTTATTTTTAGGACCGACTGGTGTTGGTAAAACTGAATTATGTAAATCTTTGACGGCATTTTTATTCGATACTGAAGAAGCTATGGTGCGCATTGATATGTCCGAATTTATGGAGAAACATGCAGTTGCGCGTTTAATTGGTGCTCCTCCTGGATATGTTGGTTATGAGGAAGGTGGTTATTTAACTGAAGCGATAAGACGTAAACCATATTCTTTAATTTTACTAGATGAAATTGAAAAAGCTCACAGTGATATTTTTAATATTTTACTGCAAATTATGGATGATGGCCGTTTAACTGATGGGCAAGGGCGTACAGTGGATTTTCGCAACACGGTAATTGTGATGACTTCTAATTTAGGCTCAGATGTCATTCAAGACATGAGTAGTAAATTCCCTTATCAACAAATTAAACTTGCAGTGATGAATGTGGTAACTAAGTATTTTCGTCCAGAATTTTTTAATCGTATTGATGAAACTGTGGTCTTTCATCCTTTAGAAAAACAACATATTGTTGATGTGGCAAAAATACAAATTTCTTTATTACAAAAACGTTTAAATACACAAGATTTTTATTTGGATATTAATGATGAGGTTTTGCAATATTTGGCTGCTGCAGGCTTTGATCCAGTGTATGGTGCTCGTCCGTTAAAACGGACATTACAGCAAAAATTAGAAAATCCATTAGCACAAGCGGTATTGTTGGGAGAATTTAAACCTGGAGATCATATTAAATTAACTTTGACTACAGATAAAGAGCCTGTAATTAAAATTCAAACTGTAGAACAATAAAATATTAATTTGAATAATTTTATGAGAATTCCATATAAAAACCGTATTGTTTTAGCTGGTGTTATAGTTAATTTACTTGCAATGTTTGATTTAGCTGTGTGTTCATTGTTGTCAATATACTTAATTATGCAGTATCAGCAATCGTTGACTTCTTCGGTGGTCATGTTAATGCTTTCTATAGCTGTTCTTGTGTATTTATCGTGTGCAATTGGTGCTATAGTTCTTGGCGTTTGCTCTGATGTTTATGGTAGGAAAAAAATTGTATCCTTATCGTTGATTATCATGAGTATAGCTACTGCTGGGATTGTGTTATTGTTGCCTAATGCATATCAAAATATGGGATCTTTGAGTATATTGCTGCTTTTGTGTTGTATGCAAAGTTTCTATTTTGGTTTCACCTCTGTAAATGTTGGTTCTTTTGTAATTGAATCGTCTGATATTCCCGATCGTGGTTTTATTGGTAGTTGGTCGGCTTTTGGTACTATTTTGGGTTTATTATTAGCTTCTGTGATGATGTTTATGCTGGTAGAATTTGTGCATTTATATCCCCAGGCACAGTGGTGGTTATGGCGCTTACCGTTGTTATTAGCAGTTTTTGGCGTAATACTTGGTTATTATATTAGAACGCGCCTGCCTGAAAGTTTGGACTATATATTACATTATGGTTTAAATACTCGATCAAATGTTTTTTTGATTCTAAAACAAGCGTTAATTTATTTAAGTAATAATATTAAAAAGTGTTTTTATGTATTATTGTTCAATATTTTAAATATTTTAATGATTGGTTTAGTTTATATTTATCCATTAATTCATATACAAATTTATAAGATTTTTAATATTATTAGTATAATATTCTCTGATCTCGTATCTTTATACATTATGGTAAGTGTGTTGCCGATAATTGGTAAGTTAGTGGATATTATTAATCGTAATAAAATTATTTTATACACAGCAATTAGTTTTATAATTCTATTATTGCCGTTTTTTTATTTTTTGTGTTATAAACATTTATTATTTTTTATGCTAATACAGGCAGTTATAGCATTACCGATTGCAGGCTATTTGGCGACATTACCAGTAATTTTAACAGAGATGTTTCCATTAGAATTACGCTGTACTTTGTTGGGTATTATTTATGCGGTAGCAGTTAGTGTAGTTGTGAGTGTAATTTGTGTTTTATTGTATAAACATTAATTTGCAATTTCTTGAGTAATTGACATAAATTAATGTTTGATATATAATTTTTATATTTAAAGTCTATACGGAGGGTATCATGAAATCTATTGATTATACAGAAATTTATCAAGATTTAGAAAAATATGATCAGAATCAAATTCAAGGTGTTTTAGCTGGAAAATTACGTGAAATAGCCATGAACAACTTAGAACAAGGTGATGGCCCTGTTGCTAAAGCGTTCAGAGGTGAGTATTTTCCCATATATCAGACAGATGATTATAAGTCTTATATTGATAAGCAGAAAACAGATGGATCTTGGGGCACAGATGTCGATGCAATTTCTTTAGCTGAAGCTTTAGATTGTCATTTAGTTGTAACTTCTACAAAAGATAATAAAACAAGTGAACCTTATTGTTTATATAGAAGCAGTAACCCAGATGCACCTATAGTATATTTATGTAATCATGAGACTCAACATTGGTCTGCAAAAGGTTTGTCTACAAAAGGTGATGGTAATTGTTTATACAATGCTTTTGCGCAAGCATTACAACAAGATTTACATTTAAATCAAAATGAAGTATCTATTTTGCAAAATCAGCCAGAATCTGTGAGCAAACAAAATGCTAAATTGACACAAACTGTTTTGCCTGCAGAAAAAGTGCAACCATCAATGCAACATATATGGAATAATCCATGGATTAAATCTTGTGATCATGAACAAAATATAGAAATTACACGTGCAAATAAGTCGCTTGTCGATGCTATTTCTGAAGCTCCTACACCTGAACAAATGAAAACTGCGTTATTAAAGGAGATGCACCGTATAGCAGCATTACCAGAAAATACTAAGAAACAAATTTATGATGATTATAAATTATCTTTACAAATAGCTGATGATGAAAAAAGATCTCCATCATTCAGGAGATAAATTATATTATCCCTTACAAACCTGTAAATCTTAAATCAACGTGGATAAAAATGTTACTGCGGAACAAACGTGCACTCCATTTTTAGACAAATAATCTTTTTCACTATCCATGCTAATTTGCCACGCATTACATTGCGGAAAATGGTTTTTAAAATAGGTTAAATTTTTACTGACATCTGAATCCGAACACTTGCATTCTACAGCGATAATCGGTATTGCATTCTCCGTGATAATAAAATCCACTTCACGACCGTCAACATCTCTGAAATAGCGTAATTCAAGTACTCGTGCTTTTGTATCTTCTTCAAAATTAACCCATTTTAATAAATGCACTGCAACCATGTTTTCAAAACGTGCACCTGGCATGATAACGAGTGTCCAGTCAAAATGATAATGTTTTTGTTCTTTTTTCACGGCTCGTAATTGAGGTGCACCGAATGGAGGTATTCTAAATATGGCATATAGGCGAGTGAAGATATCCAACCAATTTGCTACTGTGCTATGGCTTACTTGCAAATCTTCGCGTAATGCATTAATAGATAATGGCGAACCAACTAGAGCTGGCAGACGGAACATTAATAATTCCAAACGACTTAAATCACGTACCTGTTCAAGTTTTATCAAATCTTCTTCAATTAAGCGGTGTCGGTACTCGCTAGACCAACGTTTGGCTTCTATATCGTCGCCAATAAAAAAAGGTTCGGGAAAACCACCTAAGATCAATAGCTGTTTTAAGCCATGTGCATTATGAATGTTTAACTCGGCAACGGACAAAGGATGTAGGCGCAAATAATGGTAGCGGCCTTGTAACGAATCACCGCCGCGGCGGTAATAATCCAATTGCGCGCTTCCTGTCACTAATATTTGATGAGCATCAACATATTGATCATAAACACCTTTTAAATAATTTCGCCAATCACGGTATTTATGGATTTCATCAAACACCCATAGTGGTGCATTTGGTAGTTC
>CAXNCW010000044.1:0-7455 GCA_964200955.1 Legionellaceae bacterium | reverse complement strand
TGTTAGGGGCTAATTTAACTTATGAAATTGATGCCTGGGGTAAAATTCGTAATACGGTGGCCTCTAGTGTAAGTTTGGCGCGTGCAAGTTTATTCGATATGGCAACAATTGATTTGAGTATGCATACAGAATTAGCTAAAGATTATTTTTTACTGTATGGCGAACAGATGACTCAAAAAGCTTTAGATGATACGGTTATTCTGTATCGTAAAGCATTAATTTTAACGCGTAATCGATATAAAGGTGGGGTTGCTCCTATTATAGATGTTGATCAAGCTTTGACACAATTAGAAAATGCCAAAACATTAGCGACAGAAACGCGATTAAAATGTGCGCAATTACAGCATGCTATAGCTGTCTTAATTGGGGTTATCCCAAGTAATTTTACTTTAGCTAATCATCATCAATCAATGAAATTGATCACAATCGCACCGAATTTACCATCAACATTATTGGCAAATAGACCGGATATTGTAGCTGCAGCAGAGAGGGTTCAAGCTGCTAATGCTGCAATTGGCGTTGCGCGTGCTGCATTTTTTCCGGTATTTAATTTAAATACTTTAGTAGGATTACAAAGTGACCAATTAGCGACTTTATTTAATGCATCAAGTTTATTTTGGGCGTTAGGTTCACCAACTACTCTGGCATTGGTTGAACCTGCAATTAATCAAGTTTTATTTGATGGTTATAAATTACAAGCGCATTTAAAATATGCACATGCAGCTTATTATGAAACTGTTAGTGCATATCGTCAAAGTGTGCTCACAGCTTTTCAAGAAGTTGAAGATAATTTGGTTGCATTGCATCGCTTAGATCAGGAAATTGTAACACAACAAGCATCAACTAATGCGGCTTATCGGGCTTTATTTCAAGATAATCAACGTTATATTGGTGGTATCACTACATTTCTTGATGTGGTCGTTACTGAAAATCAAGCTTTACAGGCAAAATTAGCATTAATTATTTTAAAAACTCGCCGACAAGTGGCTGCAGTACAATTAATTAAAGCTTTGGGAGGAAATATTTTGTATAAATATTAAATATAAATTGCAATCATGGCTATTTATTCCTATACTACAAAACAGACGCGTCTATTTTGTAGTATAGGAATAAATAGCCATGAACCGATATAATCAATCATTTATTTTTCAAGATTTACAACAAAAAATGGTGTTTATTGGCGGACCAAGACAAGTGGGAAAAACCACTTTAAGCAAAGCTTTATGCAAAAACGAATTTGCACGTGGAGTTTATTTAAATTGGGATGCTAAAATAGATCGAGGTATAATCTTAAAAGAACAATGGCGCACCGATGTTCCGCTAATCATTTTTGATGAACTGCATAAATATCCAAAATGGAAGCAATGGGTCAAAGGTATTTACGATACTAAAATGATTAATCAACATTTTTTAGTAACAGGATCTGCACGCATGGACACATACCGCCGTGGTGGTGATTCACTTATGGGTCGTTATCATTATTGGCGATTGCATCCATTAACTTTAGATGAATTACCACTAGGCATGTCAACTGACGAAGGTTTAGAGAGATTATTAACACTTGGCGGATTTCCAGAACCTTTTTTAGCTGGAGATGAACGGCAAGCTCGGCGGTGGCGCCGCGAACGTTTTGACCGTATTTTACAAGAAGATATTCGTGATTTAGAAATGATTCGTCATGTAGCTCTGTTAGGGCTTTTTACTGAAGCACTTCAAAGTCGTGCAGGTAGTTTGATTACTTTATCTAATTTAGCTGAAGATTTACAAATATCGCCAAAAACCGCAAAAAATTGGTTAACATTAATTGAACGCATGTATATTGCATTTGCGATATATCCTTTAACCAAAAATATACCAAGATCTATACAAAAACCACCCAAAGTCTATTTTTATGATAATGCTGATTTACAAACTAATGATGGTGGACGCTTGGAAAATCTCGTTGCCACTCATTTATTAAAACGCTTACACTTTATTGAGGATTATCACGGTTATCGATGTAGTTTGCATTATATAAGAGATAAAGATGGGCGTGAAGTAGATTTTGTGACCATAATAAACGGCGTGGTAATCGATTTGATTGAAGTTAAAAAATCAGATCCATCAGTATCATCAAGTTTATTATATTATACTAGATTACTTCAACCAAAACGTAGTATTCAGCTAGTTTATGATCTTAAAAAAACATTTCAAATAGAGCAAGTTTTAGTGACTAATTTAGCTGATTATTTTCAAACTCCTCCTTGGAATATCAATTCTAAGGAACTGTAAGGAAATAATTTGAATATTTTTATAAATTTATGATATGATCCTGCGTGGGTTTCTGGTGATTATTGGGTTATATAAATAGATGAAAATATTATTTTTATTCTTGATTTTAATAGTTTCTTCTTTAGGATACGCGATGTCTAATGAGAAATTAATTTATGGATATGTTGAAAAAGCTACTTTAATTGATAAAGATTTAAGCTTATCTGCGAAATTAGATACCGGAGCTAAGTCTGCCTCATTAAGTGCAATTAATATTCATGAACTAGTTAAAAATGGTAAGATTTATATGTGCTATATTGTACCTAGCAAATCTGGTAATATTGAATTTATTTCTGAATATATTGGTAAAGTAAGAATTAAAGTTCGTGCTGGTGAAAGTATCTCCATCAATGCTAAAATAGCACCAATTAAACGTCCTGTGGTGTTATTAAAAATTAAATTAGGGATCAAGGAACGTTTAATTCGTGTTAATTTAACTAATCGCAAACGTTTTAATTATCCTTTATTGCTTGGTAGAGAAGCGATTAAAGAATTTGACGGAATCATTGATCCCAGTATGGCTTTTACACTCAAATCTGAAAAAGTTGAATAAAATGAAATCTAATAAACAGCATGTATATGGTTTAATCATGATGCTTTTCATTATTGGATTTAGCATTGCAGCATATCGATATTTGGTGTTAAGTGTGCCATTAACCGAAACAGAAACAGTTAATAGTTGGATGGTAGAGGCTAATTTACATTTTGTTGCGTCTAACAATACGCCAATCAAGGCGAGTTTTAATATTCCTTATTTACCACCATATTTTGCAATTTTGGATGAGTATTTTGTTTCACATAATTATGGTGTTACAACTAATTTAATTGATTATAACAGACAAACCATATGGTCATTAAGACGTGCTAGTGGTATGCAATCTTTATATTATCGTGCAATTTTCCGTGAGACTGATAATAATGATATGCTGCTTGGAAAACCACCAAGTATAAAAATACAAACATTAGATCCGAGTATACAGTCAGCTGTGTCGACAATTATTTCTTGGGTGCGGCAATCTTCTGCAGATATACAAACTTTCGCTCAAGGTACTATTAGTGAGTTAAATAAAAATGATGGTAGTGCAAGATTGTTAGTTGGCACTGAGTTGACAGATAATAATATTATTAAAGCTGCTATTATGATTTTAAATCAATCACATATTTATGCTATGCCGGTTATGGGATTGAAATTAATACAACAAAATAAAGCTGAATTTAAATCATATTTAGTAGTTTATACCGGAAAAAATTGGATCTATCTTAATCCCAGAACTGGTAGCGCTGGTTTTCCTAAAGATTTCTTAGTTTGGCAATATGGATTTGTGCCAACATATCAGGTTATTGGCGGTAAACAGGTGAGTTTTGGGTTAACTATATCACCGACACCGATTAATGCTTTAACTATTGCGAAAAGTCGAGGATTACAAACTAATTCACAGTTATTGCGTTTTTCTTTATTACAATTACCAGTCAATGTTCAAGAAACCTATAAAATTTTATTGACGGTACCGCTTGGTGCTTTTGTAATTTTATTATTACGTAATTTTGTTGGATTAAAAACTTTTGGTACTTTCATGCCGGTATTAATTGCATTAGCCTTTCGTGAAACTCATGTAATTTGGGGAATTATTTTATTTACTTTTATTGTGGCTTTGGGATTATTAGCAAGATTTTATTTAGATCAATTACGTTTGCTATTAGTACCGCGACTTGCAGCTATTTTGACTGTAGTAATATTATTAATGATATTTATTAGCGTATTAAGTTTAAATTTGGGTTTAGAGAAAGGTTTATCGGTAGCATTATTCCCTATGGTGATTTTAACTATGACCATTGAAAGAATGTGTATTACTTGGGATGAACGTGGTGCCGGAGAAGCTATGCGGTCTGGTATTGGTAGTTTGTTTGCGGCTGTTATTGCTTTTAGTGCTATGAATTATGTACCAATGCAGTATTTATTGTTTGCATTTCCAGAATTATTATTAGTGTTATTAGCATTGATTTTATGGTTTGGTCAATATCGTGGTTATCGTTTTACAGAATTATTACGTTTTAAAGTATTTCATGGGAAAAAATAATGTTACATGCTTATAACTCATTGAGAAGGAATGGTATTTTAAGTATTAACTGTCGTAATAGTGATTACGTTTTACGTTATAATGATCGTAAACGATATCCTTTAGTAGATAATAAATTACACACTAAACAATTAGCTTGTAACGCTAATATTGCTGTACCCAAGTTATATGAAGTAATTAAAAATGAACAGCAAATTAAAAATATTGATTCAATTTTAGCTGATTATAAAGATTTTGTCATTAAACCTGCTCATGGAGCTGGAGGTGATGGTATTTTAGTATTTACTGATAAAATTTTTGGTAAATATCGGCAAATTAATGGTAAATTAACTACCACACAAGAATTGAGCTATCATTTATCATGTTTATTATCTGGTACTTATAGTTTAGGTGGTCATGCAGATTATGCTATAATTGAGCATAGAGTCATAGTCGATCCAGTATTTAAAACTGTAAGTTATGAAGGTATCCCAGATATTCGCATAATTATATTATTAGGTTACCCGGCTATGGCAATGGTGCGCTTGCCAACGCGTCTTTCTAATGGTAAAGCCAATTTACATCAAGGAGCTATCGGTGTAGGAGTTGAAATGTCTACTGGAAAAACTTTGGGTGGCGTGTTTCAAAATGATGCTATTGATTATCATCCCGATACATTAAATTCTATTGTTGATATCACAGTTCCGTATTGGCAGCAAATTTTAGAGATTTCTGCTAGTTGTTATGAATTAACTGGTCTTGGCTATTTAGGTGTTGATATTGTATTAGATAAAGAATATGGTCCTATGATGTTGGAATTAAATGCACGTCCTGGATTAAATATTCAGATTGCCAATCGTGAAGGCGCATTGCATCGTTATAGACAAATTGAAGAGCGTGCGTTATCTGTACAGGAATCTATTATCGCGCGAGTGGCATTTAGTCAACAGTGTTTTGCAAGGAGTTAATTATGTGCGGTATTATCGGAGCAGTATCCCAATCTGATATTAGTCAGTCGTTGATCAATGGATTATTACAATTAGAATATCGTGGTTATGATTCTGCAGGGATTGCTGTTATTGATGGTGATAATAATTTACAAAGAATTCGTATTCAGGGTAAAGTGCAATCATTAGTGCAAGCGATGAAAACCACATCTATTCATGGAAAATTAGGCATTGCTCATACAAGGTGGGCGACACATGGCGCTCCATGTGAACTGAATGCTCATCCACATTTATCTAATAATGTTATTGCTGTTGTACATAATGGTATTATTGAAAATCATGATATATTAAAACAAAATTTATTAAAATTGGGTTATAAGTTTGTTTCTGATACTGACACTGAAGTTGCATCTCATCAAATTCATTATCATTATCAAATAGTTAAAAATTTATTATTAGCAGTGCAGTTAGCTGCTGAGGTAATGCAAGGCGGGTTTGCTTTGGCAGTTATACATAAAGATCATCCAGACGAATTAGTGGCAATATGTCAGGGTTGTCCTTTGGTTATTGGTGTTGGTAGTCATCAGAATTTTGTGGCATCTGATGCTAATGCATTACAAAATTTAGTCGATTCTATTATTTATTTGGTTGATGGTGATAGTGTGGTCTTAAATTCTGATTCAATACAAATCTTTGCTAATAAACAGCCAATATCTCGTGAAGTACAAGTTTTATTGCAAAATCAACAAAAAATGAGTAAAGGTAGTTTTGAGCATTTTATGTTGAAAGAAATTCATGAACAGTCTTTGGTTTTAAATGAATTAATATCTGGTCGTATTGAAAATTTGACTGTATTAAAAGAAAGTTTTGGTAATAAAGCTCAAGAAATTTTTCCTAAAGTTCAACAAATTCATATTGTTGCTTGCGGCACTAGTTATCATGCTGGTTTGATTGCACGGTATTGGTTAGAATCATTAGTTAAAGTTCCAGTCCAGGTTGATATTGCTAGTGAATATCGTTATCGTGATATTGTGGTTAAAGAAAATACTTTGTTTGTGGCTATATCGCAATCAGGAGAAACAGCAGATACATTAGCGGCTTTATATAAAGCTAAATCTTTAAATTATTTAGGAACATTAGCTATATGTAATGTTGCGACTAGTGCTTTAGTGCGTGATTCAGATTGTGTATTTTTAATTCGCGCTGGCATTGAAATTGGTGTAGCTTCGACTAAAGCTTTTACAACGCAATTAGTAGGATTGTTGATGTTGGCCTGTGCATTATCTACAGATAATAACGCTACAATTGCATTAAAACAATTACAAGATTTACCAAGTATTTGTAATCATGTATTGTCATTAACAGCAGAAATTGCAGAAATTGCCACAACTTTTATTGACAAATTAAATGTATTATTTTTAGGACGTGGCGTGCATTATCCAGTGGCTCTAGAAGGAGCATTGAAACTGAAAGAAATTTCTTATATACATGCAGAGGCGTATCCTGCTGGGGAACTAAAACATGGGCCATTAGCATTAGTTGATGAGCAAATATTAGTTATTGCCATTGCTCCGAATAATATGCTATTAGAAAAATTAAAATCTAATATTGCTGAAGTTAGTGCTCGTGGTGGTCAATTAATAGTTTTTGTTGATAATAAAAATAGTTGGCAAATAGCAGATGCACGGATGATTAATATTCCTGAGTGTGGTGAATGGATTTCACCAATTGTCTATACTATCCCTTTGCAATTATTAGCTTATTATGTAGCAGTTGCTAAAGGAACTGATGTTGATCAACCGCGAAATTTAGCAAAATCAGTTACTGTTGAATAAATTTAAATAGAGTATCTATAATGAATCAATTGTCTGTTGTTATTGCTAATGAATTAAATATTACTGTTGCCCAAGTTGAAACAGTAATAAAATTATTAGATGATGGTAATACCGTACCGTTTATTGCGCGCTATCGCAAAGAAATGACTGATAGTCTAAATGATACGCAACTGCGTTTATTAATAGAACGATTAAATTACTTGAGAGAGCTGTATGCACGTAGACAGATTATTTTGGAAGAAATTAAATCACAAAATAAATTGACAGTAGAATTGGAACAAAATATTTTAAACGCTAAGACCAAAG
>CAXNCW010000043.1:0-7481 GCA_964200955.1 Legionellaceae bacterium | reverse complement strand
ATTGTAAAAAAAATCTGTGGTTTTTTAACCAATGGTGATAATGATAGTGGTGAGAATGTAATTGCAACCGGATTTAACGGATTGCCAGTTGTTCTGCCTAATAAAGAAATTCTATACTTAATGGCTGCAAATTACCAAATGCCTTGTTTTCAACAATATATACAAAAGGTTTTAACCTCTTCTGGTGTATCACATATAGAAATTGTTAAGGATCAGCATCTTGATGTGCAATTTCTGGTGGCCAATGCCGGGTATTTAAGGTGTCAGGTTAATACTATTTCACAAAATACTTATGTAAAACATGAAATGCAAGAATTAAATAGTTGTTTTAAGCATTTAATAGAATACCTAAAACAATTAAAGATTGACGATCAGGATATAACTCATATTAATAGATGTATGAAAGCTCAAGTAATGCAATATAGATCACAGCCAGAAAAAGTTACTTCTATTCATACTGTTATTCAGCAAATTAATAATAAGTTAAATACCCATGAAGATGATCTGACAAAAATACAGTATATTTGTGATCGTCTAAAACATATTGATTTCTTAGATCAGAATTATCAACTTTCATCGCTTACACAGAGTTTATTAAAATATAATTAGAATTAATACATATTATATATTGTCAGATGACTCTTTTTCTTGTTGGATTTTTAAATATATTTCTTCACGATGAACTGAAATGTCTGTAGGAGCATTAATACCTAGTCTTACTTGATTACCTTTAATTCCTAAAACTGTAATATTGACATCATCGCCAATAATCAAAGCTTCTCCAATACGACGCGTTAAAATCAACATGATTATATATCTCCCTTATTTTAGTAATCTTTACATACATTTGTTATATTATATTCAATATATATTAACAAATTATTAAGCATTAGGATCGTAAACGAAATAAGTTTCTATTTTTTTTTAAAAACCGCAATCAATTCTTGGACATATTGACGCTTTTGTGCTTTGCAGCTAATTAAACGTTGTGCAGAAAAAGATGAGATATTACTGGATTGATAATACTGTCTTGTGACTTCGGTGTCATGATTAGAAATAATTACGTAAATATTACGTTGAGCTGCTTCGATAGCAAGATTTGCGAGGTTGATTTGATCTGCATCAGTAAAGATGTTATTGGTATACGCAGAAAAATAGGCACTATTTGATAAGGGGACATATGGCGGATCACAGTAAATAAGATCACCTGGTTGTGCTAATGCAAAAGTTTGTGAAAAATTATTACATAAAAATTTTATGTTTTGAGATTTATTATAAAATTTTAACATTTCTTGGTATGGAAAATACGGTTGTTTATAAGTACCAAATGGTACATTGAAATCATTGGATTTATTGTAACGGCATAAACCATTATATCCATGACGATTAAGGTAGACAAATAAAATAGCTCGTAATTTTGTAAAATTACTATTATTAAAAGTTTCACGAAGATCATAAAAAGATTCTTTATTATTGTATGTATCAAGAAAGTATTCAGAGCAAGCATGAATAAAATCTTCGCCATCATTTTTAAGATAATTATAAAGATTTATAA
The DNA here is from genome assembly GCA_964200955.1 of Legionellaceae bacterium. Taxonomy (GTDB): domain Bacteria; phylum Pseudomonadota; class Gammaproteobacteria; order Legionellales; family Legionellaceae; genus CAXNCW01. The sequence goes on along the minus strand of CAXNCW010000043.1, from coordinate 5,926 downwards.
GATCAGCATTTTGATCTGCTAGAATATATGATGAATAATTGGTATTTATAAAGATTGCACCAGAGCCCATAAATGGCTCAATTAAACAATTAGCCTTCGTTGGGAATTGTGCAAAAATTTTGTCTAAATAACGATATTTATTACCAGCCCATTTTAAAAATGGTTTTTGATATTTAGTCACAAAGGTCTACTACTCATTTCAATTTAGACTTTATGATAACAAAGATATGATACAAAATATAGAAAAAGGTTTTTCGCATTCTGTCCTTGACATTTGTGTGTTTTAATAAGATAATTCTTTCATCTTTTTATGGCTATGTGGCTCAGTCGGTTAGAGCGCGGCACTCATAATGCTGAGGTCGGTGGTTCGAGTCCACCCATAGCCACCATAACCAACCATTCAATGCTATTAATGTTGTAACAAGGCCACTTTATGATAAATAATATTAGAAATGTCGCAATCATCGCCCATGTTGATCATGGCAAAACCACTTTAGTTGATAAATTATTACAACAAACTGGTACGTTAAATGAACGTGCGCCACAAGTTGAACGATTGCTGGATTCAAATACTTTAGAAAAAGAACGTGGTATTACTATTTTCGCAAAAAATACATGTGTAAAATGGCATGGTTATCAAATTAATATTGTTGACACTCCAGGGCATGCGGATTTTGGTGGCGAAGTAGAGCGTATTTTATCAATGGTTGATAGTGTATTATTATTGGTTGATGCTGTAGATGGTCCGATGCCGCAAACTCGTTTTGTTACTCAAAAAGCGTTTGCATGTGGTTTACATCCTGTTGTTGTAATTAATAAAATTGATAGACCTGGTGCGCGTCCGCATTGGGTTATTGATCAAGTGTTTGATTTATTTGATAAACTTGGTGCTACTGATGCACAATTAGATTTTCCTATTGTGTATACATCAGCATTAAATGGTTATGCTATTTTTGAATTAAATGAAAAATGTGACGATATGTCACCATTATTGCAAACTATTGTGGATAAAGTTCCACCTCCTGATGTTGACGTGGATGGCCCATTTCAAATGCAAATTAGTTCATTAGCTTATTCATCATATGTTGGTACGATTGGTACTGGGCGTGTGACTCGTGGTAAGATTTCTGCAAAAGGATTAGTAAAGATAATTGATAAAACAGGTTTAATTCGTAATGGTAAGATTTTGCAATTACTGGGCTTTAAAGGCTTAGAACGTGTAGAAACTGAGTCAGCTAGTGCTGGTGATATAGTTGCTGTGACTGGTATTGAACAATTGCATATTTCAGATACCATTTGTGATCCAGATCATGTTGAGGCCTTACCAGCATTAGTTGTTGATGAGCCGACTATTAGTATGATATTTCAAGTTAATGATTCTCCTTTTGCCGGACAAGAAGGGAAATTTGTCACTAGTCGTAAATTAAGAGAACGTTTAGAAACTGAATTATTACATAATGTAGCTTTACGTGTTGAAGATTTAGAAGATCCAGATAAATTTCGTGTTTCTGGTCGTGGCGAGCTACATCTATCAATTTTAATCGAAAATATGCGCCGTGAAGGTTATGAATTAGCTATTTCTAAGCCAGAAGTAGTTCTAAAAGAAGAAAACAGTCAGTTTTTAGAGCCATATGAACAATTAACTATTGATATTGAAGAAAATCATCAAGGAACGATGATGGAAAAATTAGGACAACGTCATGGTGAATTAAAAAATATGGTATCTGATGGTCAGGGTAGGGTGCGTTTAGATTATGTGATTCCTACTCGTGGTTTAATTGGATTACATACAGAATTTTTATCAGCAACTTCTGGAACTGGATTAATGTATCATGTTTTTGATCACTACGGTCAGGCAATTCGTGGACGTATTGGTCAACGTGCCAATGGTGTGTTGATTGCTAATTGTCAAGGTGTCACGCGTGGATTTGCGTTATTTAATTTACAAGAACGTGGTAAATTATTTATTGAACCGCAAATGTTATGTTACGAAGGCATGATTGTTGGTATTCATTCACGTGATAATGATTTAGTCGTTAATGTTACAAAAGAGAAACAATTAACCAATATGCGTGCATCATCTAATGATGAAAATATTGTTTTAACAACACCGATTAAATTTTCTTTAGAGCAAGCATTAGAATTTATTGCTGAGGATGAGTTAGTTGAAGTAACACCACAATCAATACGCCTGCGTAAAAAAATGTTAAAAGAGCAGGATAGAAAACGTATTTCTAGGATTAATGCTAAAGAAGACTAATATGGAACCAAAGTTTCAACGGATAATTTTGTATACAAGGCAGTATCGTTCGAATCCAGAAGTAAATGTAACGTTACAAAAATTAGTTGATTTTTTAAAGACACAAAATATTATGCTATATATAGATCAAGAAACATTTGCTGATTTTGCTGTGAATGTATCGGATTTTGAATTATCTATTTTAAATTTACCGATTTTAGCTTATGAAGAATTTGGTAAACAGCGCGATTTGATGATTGTTGTTGGTGGTGATGGTAGTCTGTTGTCAGCGGCACGCATGGCAATTAATGTTAATGTTCCAGTAGTTGGTATTAATCGTGGTAGATTAGGATTTCTGACAGATATTTTACCTAAAGAACTAGAGTATACTTTGTCGCAAATATTAAATGGTGATTATCATGAAGAACATCGTTGTTTATTATCAATACAAATTAATAGTCATAATATTGAAGATATATCGTTTCAAGGTGTGGCTTTAAATGATGTTGTATTAAATCGTGGTAATAGTACACATTTGGTTGAATTTGAAATGTATATTAATAAACAATACGTTTGCAATTACAGTGCTGATGGCTTAATTATTTCCACACCTACTGGATCCACAGCATATGCTTTATCAGCTGGTGGACCGATTATGCATCCACAAATTAATGCATTTATTATAGTACCAATGTGTTCACACAGTTTGAATTCTCGACCTTTAGTAGTTGATGCTAATTCTTATATTGATTTAATTATTAGTAAAAATAATGCACATGAACTAGGTTTAAGTTGTGATGGACATGAATCGAGAATGGTTAATCCTGGTCAACAAGTTAGTATTCAAAAAAATTTACAATATTTACGCTTACTACATCCAAAAAATTATAATTATTATGAAACTTTGCGTAGTAAATTAAGCTGGCAATTTAAAACTAGAGCCAATATGGTTTTGTCACAAAAATCTCTGTAATCTATTACACTATTATTATATAATGAGCGGTTGTTTTTGGAATTATTAATTGTATTATAAATAAGGTAATTAAAATTATGACTAATAATTTATTTAATATGTTAATAGATTTTCTTGAAACTACATTTAATCAAGAAGATGAACATCAAAATGAGAATGATTTGGATATAGAGCCGCAATATAATAAATGTTTGCAACAAAATTATCATAGCTCACGTATTTTTAGCTATTGGGAACAATTTAAATTAACTAAAGCGAGTTACCAATTAATTATGCGTTTGATGAAATTTGACGTTATCAGTACGGATATTATGGAACATATTATTAATCAACTGACTTTTTCTGAATCACAGTTTGTCTCATTAGAAGAAACCAAATGGGTCATTAGAGATACTTTAGAAAATCACTTAGATTCTAAACAATTAGCTTTTCTCGATCTGGTATTATCGCAAGATGCTGTTCCAGTTCATTAAGTATAATCTTCAAGGTAAATCTAATTATGGGTAATAAATATTTAGTTGTTGTCGAATCACCAGCCAAAGCCAAAACAATTCAAAAATATCTTGGTGATGATTATGCAGTATTAGCATCATACGGTCATGTACGTGATTTACCGAAAAAAAAAGGTTCAGTGGATCCAGAAAATAATTTTCATATGACCTATGAACCTATAGAGCGTAATAGTAAACATATTGTAGCCATTGCCAAAGCATTAAAACAATCGCAAGCATTATTATTAGCGACTGATCCTGATCGCGAAGGTGAAGCGATATCTTGGCATGTTTATGAAGTTATGAAAACTAATAATTTATTAAATGATAAAACGGTACAACGCATTGTTTTTAATGAAATAACCAAAAATGCGTTGCAAGAAGCTATTAAACATCCTCGCGCTATTGCTATGCCATTAGTAAATTCTCAACAAGCCCGTAGAGCTTTAGATTATTTAGTTGGTTTTACTTTATCACCATTATTATGGAAAAAAATTCGTCGTGGTCTTTCTGCTGGACGTGTACAAAGTCCAGCATTAAAAATGATTGTTGAACGTGAGCAAGAAATTGAACGCTTTGTTGCTCAGGAATATTGGCGAGTTATTGCTAATTGCCAATATGAAAATATTATTTTTCCTGCGCGCTTAACCCATTTCAACAACAATAAATTACAACAATTTACTATTCAAAATCATGAAGAAGCGCAAAAAATTCAACAGAATTTATTACAGCAAGCCCAAGGTAAATTAACTGTTAGCAATGTTGAAAAGAAACAACGCAAACGTAAACCAGCGATGCCATTTATAACTTCAACTATGCAACAAGAAGCTGCGCGTAAGTGTGGTTTTACTGCAAAAAAAACTATGAGTATTGCTCAACAATTATATGAAGGTATAGATATTGGTTCTGGAACTGTGGGTTTAATAACTTATATGCGTACTGATTCGGTCAATATGAGTGCTGATGCTATTACTGAAATTCGTATGTATATAGATACACAATTTGGCAAAGACTATTGCCCGTCTACCCCTAAAGTTTATAAAACAAAATCAAAAAATGCACAAGAAGCACATGAAGCAATTCGGCCGACATCAATTTTACAGCATCCAGATACATTACAAAAATATTTAACTGCAGAACAAAATAAGTTATATACTTTAATTTGGCAACGGACACTTGCTTGTCAAATGAACGACGCCAAAATCAATACTTTAGCTATTGATTTTGCTTGCGGTACTAATATTTTTAGAGCTAATGGCACTAGTATTGCTTTTCTAGGATTTTTAGCCATTTATGAAGAAGGCAAGGATGATGTCAAACATGACAATGAAGAAGTAACAGAATTACCTAATCTTTCAATTGGTAATTCTGTTACTGTATTAGATATTCCAATTACACAACATTGTACTGAACCACCACCGCGTTATACTGAAGCAACATTAATTAAAGATTTGGAAGAATATGATATTGGCCGTCCATCAACTTATGCGACTATTATTCATACATTACAAGAGCGTGATTATGTAATTATTGATAAAAAACGTTTCGCACCAACTGATGTTGGTAAAATTGTGAATCGTTTTTTAAACACCTATTTTACACGTTATGTCGATTATAAATTTACAGCACAACTTGAGGATACTTTAGATGCAATCGCACGTGATGAGCGTGAATGGTTATCCGTATTAAAAGAATTTTGGCAACCATTTATTCAACAAATTCATCAAACTGATGATACCGTTAAACGTCAAGATGTTACTACTGAAACTGTAGGAGAAAAATGTCCAAAATGTGCTAAAGACTTATTGATTCGTTTAGGAAAACGCGGTAGATTTATTGGTTGTACTGGGTATCCAGAATGTGACTATACACACAATATGCCCGGAGCAGATAATGACGCACCACTAGAATCACCAACTATACTTGTAGATCGTTTCTGTCCAGAATGTAATCATGCTTTACTGATTAAAAAGGGTAAATATGGTACTTTTATTGGTTGTAGTAATTACCCTACTTGTAAACATATTGAACCCATGGAAAAACCATTAAATACAGAAATTGAATGTCCTCAATGTAATCAGAAACATTTATTAAAACGTAAATCACGGCGTGGAAAATTTTTTTATTCATGCGCTGGTTACCCAAAGTGTAATTATGCTATTTGGAATGAACCGACACAACAAACTTGCCCTAAGTGTTCATGGCCTATATTAACTATTAAGG
>CAXNCW010000042.1:0-7510 GCA_964200955.1 Legionellaceae bacterium | reverse complement strand
CGATTAATAAGGGAAATTGTTGTCGTAATTCTTCCGGCATTGTAGTCCGATGCGCTTTGTATTCTGGATATAATTTGTTACGAAATGTTTCTCCTGGAGTATCAAATATAATAGCAATATTTTTTGAAGGATAGTCTTTGAGTAGCTTTTTAATCATGTTCAGAACGCCAACTATTGCTCCAGTTGGTTTCCCTGTAGTAGTAATCAATGGTGGTAATGCATGAAATGCGCGAAAAAAATATGAAGATCCATCAATCAATAGTAGTGAGTTTTCATGGGCAAATATAGTCATTATAGATCTCGTAAAAAATAATTTCCCCCTTTTTTTATTGATCTAAGGAACTGTAAAGACTCATAAAAATATTCAAGTTATTTCCTTACAGTTCCTAAGGGATCTTGCAATAAAAAGGGGAAATTATTTTTTGCGAGATCCTGATTGCTTTTCTATAGCAGTAATTTTATTACTGAGTATTTGGATTTTTTCTATAAGTTTTTTCAGAGTTTTTTGCATAAAAGGAATACGTGTCACCGAGAGTTCGTTTTCTAAAGCTTTGGCTTTAGGACGTGATGGATTACCAAGGTACAGCAAGCCTTTTAATAAATGTTTACGTGGAGGGACTCCAGTACGTGCTCCTAAAATTACATCATCATCAACAGTCACATGGTCGCTAATACCAACATTGGCGGCGCAAATAACGCGATCCCCGGTTGTGGTGCTACCAGCAATTCCAGTAAAAGCACAAAGAATATTATGTTTGCCTATTGTTACTGAATGTGCAATTTGTACTAAATTATCAATTTTTGTACCTAGGCCTATGGTTGTGGCACCCATGCTTGCGCGATCAATAACCGTATTGGCACCAATCTCAACATGATCTTCAATTATTACGTGGCCATGATGCGGGAATTTTACATGTTGTCCATTAATAAACTTATATCCAAAGCCATCTGCGCCAAGAATAGTACCAGAATGAATAGTAATATTATTACCTAATTGACACTTATCATAAAGTGTAACATGTGGGTATAACACAGTATTGGAGCCAATCGTAACGTCTTTGCCGATATAATTGTGTCCTTTAATAACACAACTATGCTGAATTTGACAACCAGATTCTATAATTACATAAGGCCCTATCATAACATTATCACCGATGATTGCATCGCTCGCGATCATTGCTGTTGAATGAATGCCTGGTAGTATTTTTGGTTGAGGATAAAAATATCCTAGTAGTTTAATAAATGCTGTCAATGGATTATCGACACAAATTAATGGTTTACTTGAGTGTGTAATACTGTGATCAACTAAAATTACCGCAGCTGTTGATTGTTCAGCTTGAGATAGATAAGTTTTATTATCAATAAATATTAATGAATTGGGTAAAATGTTATCCATGGTTGATAATGCATCAACTGTGGATGATGATTCCCCTATGATTTTTCCTTGAATTAATAATGCAATTTTTGCTAATGTCGTTTTCATTCATTAACCTTATGACCGTTGAATATCGCGATCATAACAAAATTATCGACGCAAATCACTATCAGCGAAATCATCAACGGCAAGAATATTGTTTTTGGCAGTGTCAGCTGTATGTAATTGTTCAGCTTCATCGAGAGTTAAGCAATTTAATGTTACAGCTTGGTTGATTTGCTCCATTAATGATAAATTTTGCAAATTATATTTAATACTGGCTTGGCGTAACTTATTAATAATATCATTAGTTGCGTAATTGGCTATAAAAGCAGACTCAAGTCGTCCCAGAGGGCAATTAGCGAGATTTTCTTTAAATACTACTTTAGTGAGACGATTGCGACTATTGTTGGTAGTCGTAAGTATTTTAGCTAAAGTTATATCTAATGTATCTAGAGGTTTATTCATATTAAAACCTAGTGGTCTTATAATTATACGCAGACAAATTCTTGCCCAACGATATGGAATATTTGCAATAAAATCTTGTAGTGCTTGGGAACATTGCCATAATAATTCTTGACAACACCAATGTACTAGCGGCAGATCCTCTTCCAATTGACAAGTATCATGAAAATGTTTTAAAACTGCCATGGCTAAGTATAAATAGCTTAAAATATCACCAAGGCGTGCTGATAAGCGTTCGGATTTTTTGAGTTTATTACCTAATAATAACATGGTACAGTCAGTTATAAAGGCAAAGTAAGTACTGTATTGTTGTATTTGTTGATAATAACGATTTAATGTTAAAAGATTTGGAGTTGATTTTAAATTATTATATGGCACTGATAATCCATAACCATTAGTAATATTATAAGTTAATGTTTTTACAAAATTAGCTAAACCAAAACCAACATGTTCCCAAAAAGCGGTATCAAATTGTTCAATATTTTGGGTTTTGATACTGGCAAGTTCGGTGTATAAATAAGGATGGCCACGCATCAATCCTTGTCCAAAAATAATTAAATTACGTGTTAAAATATTTGCCCCTTCGACGGTAATACTAATAGGCATGTTTTGGTACCCACGTCCTAAATAATTATTTGGTCCTAAACAAATACCTTTACCACCATGAATATCCATTGCATCTAAAATAATTTTGCGTGCGTATTCTGTTGTATGATATTTAATAATAGCGCTAGCTAATGCCGGTTTATCTCCATGGGAAATCATTAATATTGCCATTTGTACCGCAGATTCAATAATATAGGTATAGCCAGCAATTCTTGCTAATGGTGCAATAATACCTTCAAATTTTGCAATTGGCTGGTGAAATTGTTGGCGTAGATGTGCATAAGCACCACTGGCTAATGCTGCAGCTTGCGATCCGCCCATTGCTCCTGATGGTAATGCAATAGCACGACCAACGCTTAAACATTCCATAAGCATTTGCCACCCCATGCCGGCCATAGCGACTCCGCCGATTAAGCAATTAATCGGTACAAAAACATCGGTTCCTTGAGTTGGGCCATTTAAAAATGCAGTATTTAATGGAAAATGCCGTCTACCTTTGATAACTCCTGGGGTGTTTGCTGGAATCAATGCACAGCTAATACCAATATCATAACCACGATTTAAAATATTATCCGGATCATATAAACGAAAAGCTAAGCCAATAATTGTCGCTATGGGACATAAAGTAATATAACGTTTATTCCAAGTTAAATTCATGCCAAGAACTTTCTTACCATTGATTTCATTATAACAAATAATGCCTTGATCGATGATAGAGGCGGCATCAGAACCAGCAGTAGGGCTGGTAAGCGCGAAGCAAGGGATGTCCATGCCAATGGCAAGTCTTGGTAAATAATAATCTTTTTGTTCTTTAGTGCCATACTTTAATAATAATTCTGCTGGACCCAAAGAGTTGGGCACGGATATTGTGGTAGCCACACTGATTGAACAGCTGTAAATTTTTGCAAAAATCATTGCTTGTGCAGCAACAGAGAATTCAAGACCATCATATTCTTTAGGAATTATCATGCCGAAGAATTTATTAGTTTTAATAAATCCCCACAGTGGCTCTGGTAAATCAGTTAAATTATGAGTTATCTCCCAATCATTAATCATACGACATAGAGTTGTTACAGTATGATCAATAAATTGCTGTTCTTCCGTAGAAATTTTTGCTGTCAGTGTCGCTAATAATTGATTATAATCAGGCTTGCCAGTGAATAGTTCTTTTTCCCAACTAGTAGTTCCAGCTTCCAATGCGGTTTTTTCTGTATCGGAGATATTGGGTACGATAATTGCCATAAAATTTAAAATATGTCTAGAAATCAGCCAGCCACGTAATGGTTTATATGATAAAATTAAACAGAATAATACTCCAAAGAAAAACAAATCAGTTATTATATAACTATGATTATAATATTTCATCCATAATGCGCCAAGAATCATATATGTTATTGTCCAAATAATGATTGACGCTTGTTTTGATAATAACCATAAAATACTAAATATAATTATAATGTCAAATATATAATGTAACATATTATCTCCTTATAGCATAAATAATAGCACTTAAATTGTGGTAAGTTGTGTGTTGTGTGCTTTTAATGTGTATACAGCAATATTAAAATATATTGCGAACATTACGAAATATATGGATCTAAAAATTAATGATATTTCACCAAACATAAAATATTGTAATAAAGCACAAGTGAGTGATGGGGTTGACGCAATACATAAAAATCGCACTGCTTGTTTATAAGACAACGTATAATGTAAGAATAGTTTCGATAAGAATTGACATAGTAGAGCCAAAACTAAAAACAAAACAAATAGCATTGAAAAAATAATCATTACTGTTGCCATATATAATATGTAAGCCAGAATCCATTTCATTGGGATGATATATGATGCTTGCATCCAAGATTTACTAATAAAGATTTGATTAAGATCTTGAGATAATTTCCAAGTATAAACTTTATGTATAACAGATGCGTTGAGTTGTGGTATAAATTGAGGATTTTTTATATATAAAATACGATCACGTTTGATTAATAAATATAATTTTTTATCTGTTGGTTTAATCGTTTTAGTTGTGCCGGTGACATCAATAATGATTACCGGATCGCCATTTTTATCTTTAATAGCATAAGGCATGGGTTTATCACATGAGACTAATCCATGTGTAATATATAATTTTGGCATTTTTAAAAATGGATTAATGAAATACTCTTGATATATAGTTAATAATTTATATTCTGCTTGAATTAATAGGGGTAAAGTTAAAATAATAATTGTGATTAAAAAATAATTTATGGCAAGCCCATTCCATCTGTTGCCAACATCAACGTATAATTGACGATTAAACCAACACATGTAAAATGCTTGCCAATATTTGTATTCACGCTTTTTCTTGAGATGCTTTTTCACTAGTATCCTTTGGTTATAATTAATATGGTTTCACAACTACAGTGGTGCCTATATTTATAAAATCTTCATTTAACCATTTTGCTGCGCTGGGTAAAACTCGAATACATCCATGACTGGCATTATAATTAGGGACTTCGTAAGCTGCATGAATAGAATATCCTTGATGAAAGTGCATACAATATGGCATTTTTGCTCCACCATGAGTTTCAATTGGATAAATGCTTGACTGGCAATCCATACCTTTTTTGGAATAAACATTAAAGGTTCCAGTTACAGTATGACATGATCTGCCGATATCAGGGCAATAATCTTTACCGCCTGAAGCGCTACCGGTTTTAATTCTATTGCCTTGTTGATCATAAGCGGCCCATGAGGTAGCTTGTGGATCAAAGATAAATACCTTTTTTCCCGTGGCTTGGCGTTTTATTGGAAAATAATTATTGCCTTTATCATCAAGATTATAATCCATGGTGTAATGAGTATAACCGGCATCATCAACAATGGGAACAGATCTATCCATGGAAGTACACCCAATAGTAAAGAGAAATGATATATAGAAAACATTTTTATTTTTCATGATAAATCCTCCTTGTTTATATATATATCGGATCAATCAAAAATAAACTGAGTTTTTTATTTGCGTAATACATTATATAAGTTTAACATGTTATGTTTTTATCAAATTAGTGTAATAATTATGCAAAAATTAGTTCATCCAGACACAGGCAAAGCATTAACAGAGGCAGAACAAAAAAATTGAGTAAAAATTAATAGCGTCTTTTTTTAACGCGTACTAAAAATATCTGCGGTGAGAATTAACTTAACGCGTTTAAAAAAAAGATCGAATTGAACGAAACGTATAATGGACTAAAATCTATGGGTATTGCTTTTAACTGAATGTTGAAGTGATGGAATTACATTCCATAATTGTATTAGTGCTGATTTATTGATTTTAATGAATTGATTAAATTTAAGGTAAGCGCATTGCTATCAAATTTCCAGGAATTTTTAAAATTATGCCTTTTGCCAAATAATATATAAAATTTGTGATTGTAAATCATGATGTATCTTGATACGGTATCATTGGTATCTCTAGGATAGTTATTAGACTACCTGTATCACAATGTTTACAACAGTTAATATCAATGCCAGTAACTCTTAACATTAATTTAGTAATCGATTCATTCTTATTTGTTGATTGTATTCCATCATTTTTATGAGCTTGCAATAATTCTAAAATAATATTAATGTTTTTATTTTTACAAGCATTAGCAAAAAATCCATATGAACGAATTCGTGTAAATCCATTTGGCAAAATATGTGTTAAATATCGTCGAATAAACTCACTAGCATCCAGTGTCATTATCTTTGATTCATTATTATCTGCGTAGTCTCGCCATTTAAACGTAACTTGATTATCCTCACATGATAATATTCGTTCATTACTGATAGCAGTTTTACTTACATAGTTTGCAAGATACTTAAGTCCACCTTCTGCACCATTAAATGGTGGCTTAGCATAAACATTCCAACTTTTACCGGCAAGAAATATTAACAATTTATCGAATCGCTCTTGCTCTAGAAGATTTACAATTGATCCTTGCAATGTTAACTTATTTTCATCATATGCTTGTCGTAATAACTTTAAAAAGGCTTTGCCAAATAATTTAGACATAACTTTGCCAGGGAATAAATAATTTTTTCTAGCAGCAACCCATTGCTTTTGGCCGCCTAATTCACATAAAGCACCACCAGGAATCAAGCAATGCAGATGAATATGCTGACTTAAATTTTGGCTCCAGGTATGTAACATCGCCAACATGCCTAGTTGTCCGCCTAATCTTTTTTTATCATGCCCTAATGTATTAATAACTGACCAGGATGCTTTGAATAATATATTGTAAATTATCGCTGGATTATAAGATGCAATACCATTTAATTCGTGTGAGATCGTAAACACAACATGAAAGTATCCTACTGGTAATAATTTCTCTTTACGAGCCTTTAACCATCGTAACTGTTTTGTGGTTTGACATTTTGGGCAATGCCGATAACGACAAGAATTATAAGAAATTTCCATGGTACCGCATTGAGTACAGCAATCAATATGTCCACCAAGTGCTGCAGTTCTACATCGAGAAATTGCTTGAATTGCTTTATTTTGAATCGCAGAAACTCCATGATGTTCAATATAACTTTGCCCATAACTTAGAAAAACATCAGCTAATTCGGTGGAGTTTTTATCACTTGGTTTAGTAAACATTAAATCTTTCAGTGTAACTATAAATTTAATTGATCCACTGGAGATTTTGTCTCTTGCAGTGTTTTACTAGTCATATGTAAGTAACGCACAGTAGATTTAATACTAGAATGCCCAAGTAATTGTTTTATAGTGTATAAATTCGTGCCTAATTCCAACGAATGAGTTGCAAATGCATGCCTCAAAGCATGAATGCCACCACGTTTAGTAATGCCAGCTAAAAATTTCGAATCTTTATAAATAGCTCCTAAATTAGCAACAGACAAATTTGTTTCTGATTTATTTACAAAGAGAGGTGTACAATTACTTGAATTTTTTGATGCTAGGTAGTCGACATTGTTTCCAATAAGTTCGCAATGATGACAACATAAATGGCGATAATATAGCATAACGATCTT
>CAXNCW010000041.1:0-7650 GCA_964200955.1 Legionellaceae bacterium | reverse complement strand
AAATTCAGGTGGACTCGGCAATACTTACTCAGAGAAAGAGCTTCAAGGACAAATAGAAAGATTTTTACCGGTTGCAACTAAGTTAATAACAGGATTAGCCAAGAAACCGCAACATACTGTAGCAGACCACTTAATGATGCATTATTATTTAAATGCTATCTTTATTACAATCCCTCCTGCAATTGCTTTTACAGACAAAAGCCAATTAGAAAACTACTGTTATGCTCAAAGTCTGCAAAATAATCGACAGTTGGTAACTGATATTAAAAATAGCATTTATAAACAAATAGATATGTTACAAAAAGCATCAAATATAGCAATATTACAATATTTAGGTATTAGTGAAGATGTTCATATTATCGAGGCCACCAATCAATTAGCAGGTATTGCCAGTCTACAAATAACCGGTGCTATTACTTTCAGTAATGCCAACCATGATGCAAAATTATTATTAACTCATATTCCAATTTTTACTCCAGAGGGATTAGCTAGTTATTTTGAACATTTAGCCACTTTGGAAGGCTCTTCAAAAATATCGTTCAAAGAAACTTATGGGATCTATGGGTTAATCAAATCGAAAGCCAAAATTTCTCAACAAGATATTCAAGCACGACTACAACAATTTTTAAATTCCATAATGATAGCTGATGAAGTCCATCACCAAGAATTTGCATTTTTATACGATGTCACTAATCACATTTATCAACGCATCAACACGGTGACTACAAAATTCTTAGGCAAGCCATTTCTAGATGTACTACCACATCGTATTGGTATGAGTGGTACTCCCAATAAAATTACTAACGCAGCATTTTCTGGTGAGACCTTATATAATTTAACTATTCAAAAAATGATGCAACAAGGATTGATAAAGAAAGTCAGTGTTAATATCTCAACGGTGAACTCACTAACACTGAACATGAAATCAGAATACGCAAAACAAATCGTAGTAGATTTATGTGCTGTGGATTTATTGACTCTCTCAAAAGGCTTAATTTTTTCTAAAGTCACTGATGTGGAACTCAATGAGTATCTGGTATCTTATTTTAATCTTTTATCGAAAACAGATCTTCAAGGTGATGAACAAAAACTACAACAAGAATTATTTGTGCGCATTAATAATGTACGGCAGCTGCATCAGCAAGGCAACTTAAATCCTAAAGAAATACAAAACATTCATCGTACAGCATTTAAAAATAATATATTGGCTCTTTATTTAGAATATGTTTTATCTAAAAGTACCGCACCAAAAGAATATTCTGATATTATCGGCTTACAAAATACTTTACATGCAGATGACTGCCATCTATTCAATATTCATAAAATAAAAAATCATAAAGAAATAAGCAACATTCTGTCACTCATGGACAATGTTGATCCTAAAAGCATAACGCAAGCTGATATTGCGAAATTTCTAGATGAACGAATTCGTGCAGATCATACGAACACAGAGCTACGTGAGCAATTAAAAATAGCCTTTATCACCTATAAAAATAATCATCAAGAATTTGTAAAGCAGGCTCTGCATCAAACATTGCATCAGTTTCCATTAACACAGCTAATTACGACTAATCGCAATCAATTTGAATCAGGAACGGCACTAGCGATGATTGGTAGTCAAAATGAGCGTACTGGGTATTCTCATGAACCTGTAGGCATTATTACGGATGCTCCATCTAATATCAATAATATATTAATAATAAATCAACATATTGCACAATTAAAAGACGGGAAATCAGATCCGGATTCAATACTAGAATTTTTTAATGAATTACAAAAATTGTCTCAGCAAACTTTTTCTTATGATGAAAAAAATCAAACTGGTGGTCGAGCACTGCGTACACCATACGGTAATGTAAAATATATAGAATATCAAACAGAAATCAATAATTTTATTCAACAACAACCAGAAAAACATCAACAAAGATTATCTGCATTAAAATTAGAAACATCGTTTACAGATATTTTTACTACAGATGAAAAACATGCTCAAGAAGAACGTGCTTCGATCACCTTTAATCGCGCATGTTTCTCATTATTAAATAACAATTTAAATAATTTTGCGGATTTCATACAGGTAACACGCAAGTATTTTGAAAAAGAATTAAGTGCTGTTCATACCAAGCCACTATACGAAAATTATATACAACAACGACTACCTTTACTATGGACAATGAAATACCGTACAGAGTTTGCTGCCGCTTATTTAATTCAATCTCATCATAATATTTTCAATCAGCCAGAATTTTTACAAAATAATTTGCTTGCGCCTATGGTAAATAATGTTATTAAAGAAGATTTTGATGAAATAACAGAACAAAATTTACTACACATGCTTGAAAAAAGTTGTAATCTTTATGAGCAGCATTTGTATAATGACTTGACGTCAGAGATAAAGCGCTCTTTACAAAAGATTAATAATCTGCCTAATTTATCCATTCAAAATTTAAAAAATCAAAAAGATAGCTTTGGTTTTTTTGGCAGACCACATACAAAAGACAAATCCACACTTAATAAGCTCATTGCGCTGAAAGAATTAAAAAAGACTTTAAGTTTTGACAATAATCCTAACCCATTAGAAACTTTTCAACAAACACTTTTTGCTAAAAAACATCAACTGGAAGCCAGACGGGTTAATTTATTGCTTGCTATGTGCACTTTTGGATTATCTTGGCTGTTACCCATGATATTTAACAGAGTACACGGCGAAAATGTAACTGCAATCATGCAGCAACGTTTAAATATCGGGCAGCAATAAGTTCGTAGACGCTGTCTCAGGAAATAACATGAATCTTTTCATGTGTCAAACTCACTGCGTTCAAACAAAAGACTCATAAAAATATTCAATTTATTTTCTGACAATGCCCTATCCAACTAAAAACCATTTCCATAGCGGTTGTATTTTAATGATAAAGCAATTTTTCTTGATTACAATCGACCGCCCAAATGTTTTGCTGGTACCATGCTTTGATGTAAAATGGCAACAACAATGATTTTTTCATTTGGTATAGTCAGATAGTATATAATATGGCTGCCATATGGAAATCGGTAAATGTTTTCCCCCAAATCATCAAAACAGTCTTTTCCCATCGAAGGCATGCCCGATAACAACAATAACGTTTTTCTTAAATCACATAAATAGTGTGTGGACTGCTCGTAACCCCACCGTTTCGCTGTAAAGCGACGGATCTGAATAAGATCCTGTTTGGAATGGTCTGTAAAAAAATACTGAAGCATATTAATCAACTTTTCCATTTAATAAATCATTAAAAAAATGGTCTCCGTCTGTAATACTGCTAGCCATAATATCTTCTCTTGCTTGTGCTATTCTATTTTTTAATGCATTTATTTTAAGTGTCTCTAAATTTGCATAATCTTCAATAGATAAAACAACAGCAACAGCTTTACCATTTCTATTAATTTGAACTGGCTCACGTTGTACTTTGAGAAGTAGATCGCCAAAATGTGTTTTCGCGGCATTTGCTGATAAGGATTCCATATAGCACTCCAAATTGATTGTTTCGTTCGATATAATCATTGTATACGAAATAAGCGATAATATCATTCGATTTTTCGCAACATTTAATGAATTACTGTCTTGACAATGGGGTCCATTATAGGTGATACACGCACAGAACAAGACTTTACATCTCATATTGATCAAACCATAGACACAGACTCAGATGGTGAATGGATTTTTATCATGGATAATCTGAATACACATCAATCTGAAACCTTGGTATGTAACATAGCAAAGCGGCTTGGCATCATTGATGATCTTGGCGTTAAAGGTGAATCCGGTATCCTTAACAGTATGGAGACACAGGCCAAATTCTTATCAAATGAGCTTCATAGAATACGTATTGTATACACTCCATCAAAAAGATTCCTGAAACGTTTGTCTGCGATCTCAACAGAAGAGCTTAAGTGTTGTATAGCGACAATTAAAATTGCGTTTAATGAACAACATAAAAATATTCAATTTATTTTCTGACAATGCCCTATCCAACTAAAAACCATTTCCATAGCGGTTGTATTTTAATGATAAAGCAATTTTTCTTATGTAAATTCTATTTTTATTTTCGGTTAAACTCTCAAATAATGGTTTTTAATCTATAATTAAATTAAATATTCAATTTATATTAATAGTATGGGGTAGATCATGGAATATTATAATGATAATGAAAAAATCAATGAAAATGCAATTAATCAATTTGAAACACAAAGAAATGTAATACTTGATACATTGGAGAAATTACAACAGAAGCAACTTAAAACACCATTAAAGACAGACATAAACACATTAAACGATCAAATTACGCAATATAATGAAAATATCAACAAATTACAAGAATCATTCAAGGAAGACATAGGCGCATTCAACAATCAAATTACGCGATATAATAAAAATATCAACACATTACAAGCATTAAAAATAAATTTTCACATTAATTTTCTTAATATTAATGAAAGAAAAGCTAAAATTGCATTAGTATATCCTCACTCAGAAGGTTTTTATAGTCGTTCTCAAAAACAACACCCCTCTTATATCGAAGAAAACAATAGTTTTGGTAACAAAGTGTTACAGTATATAGATGCAAATCAAAAAGATCATATCTATAATGTTGGAGGTTATACTTCTAAAACTGCGCAAAAATTTCAAATTATCAAATCGCAGGTTTTTAATAAAAAGTCATCTAAAAGCAATAACAAATATGCTGTTGCATTAAAAGATTTCTTGTTAACATATAAAACTGATATTGTTAACAAATTGATACAGCAATCGAAAGATTATAATAATTTAATTATTGATAAGAATCAGACAAAATCTCAATACCCTTGTTTAATTATACGATTTAAAAAGGAGCATTCTGAAGGGTATGCAGAATTAATAACTCATATTATGATTGCAAAAATCAATATAAGATTAAAACAACAACACTTATATCCATTAATTGAAAGACGTCAAAGCTTTGGTTTTCTACTGCCAACATTAACTGAAGTCCATACTGGAGTTAGATTATCAATTGGACTTACACCTAACGACAAATGGATGAAATGTGTAATTGCTGGTATTCAGGATAGTGATGATGAAATTGAAAAAATAATAAATAATTTTGATAAGGATACATGCGATGAAAATAAAGATCCGTTATTAAATAAGTTTAGAGGAGGATTATTTAACGGTGATGGGTATAAATATCTTGAAAATTTTTACACAAACAATAATAAAACAACTAATAAATCAAACAATATTTATAAAGATCAAATGTTAGATTTTTTAAATACAGCGTCTGAAGAATATAAAAATGAACTGCAAAAAGTGTTTTTGATTATTTATACAAAAGAGGAAGAATCAGAAAGCCAGGAAGAATTAGAAAGCCAGGCAAAATTAGAACGCACGGTGTTGATAAAGAATCATAAAACAAGACATCCATTAAATCAGATGATGCCGTATACATATTATTTATACGATGAGACAACGAAAAATCTAAAAAAAATTAATGTTACGTACAAAAATAAAAACATCGAAAAATATGATGAAACAATTATAAGCAATATTTCAATTGAAAATATGAATTATTTTATTAGAAATACTTTTGATAAGCAAGATAATATTCAATTATCTACTAATGCAGAAATATGGCTAACGCAATGGAGTAAACCAGAAAACAATAATCAACACATAATAGACAACGACTATATACGTTTATACAACACTATTATAAATATATATAAACAAATGATTAACGAGCCACTAATAAATAATCCTGAAAATAATCAGTCGCTTAAAGAACAAACAATTCAATTGTCTACTTTGCAAGATAAAGTAACAGCATCTTTATTAAAATACATTCCGAAAACATATATCGATGATACTAGTGATGATGAGGATAGCAATGATGATAAGCAATATTATACACCATCAGGTATGAGTGCTTTGTTTGCTCCTCTTATTGCAGCTAAAGAAGTATTTTCAGATAATAATATGCCTTTTATTTACGAGGTTGATCCATATGCTTATTTTGAATTAGCCTTATCTTGGAAGAAAACTTTAAATTCACAAAAAATTGCGCAATCTAATATTGAGGAGAGAATATCAAACACATTATTTCTAACATTATTTCACACAAAATATCTGCATAAAACTAAGAATCATCAATGTTGGGCAAAATTTATAATCGATCAGCCTACAACAAATGATAAAGATTTGGTTATAAATAAAAATCAAGTTTTATTTATATTTAACGCAGATAATACAATTGATATTGGTCATTGCGGCCCTGGGAAGCCAGGTGTTTATAGTCAAGCTAAAATTAACGATCAAATTCTGTGTGATCAATTACAGCAAGTTAAAAATGGTAAAAATGGTAAAAATATACTATCTAATGACAATAAAAGCAACATTAACAAGTATTTAATTGGCATAAAAAGCGAATCACGAATCAAATGTTTATCTATGTTACGACCATTACTACTTTCAGCTGACAAAAATTTGGAGAGTGTTTTTAAGAAATTATCTGAAGATATTATTAAGATATTAAAAGATGGTTCGACCTTGAATCTTAAAGAAATTATAGATAAATATATTACAGAATATCGCAGATCTGATATATGTAGCAATCAATACCCAGAATTTCTCGAGGCTTTACTTGATGTTGTCACAACTGTTTTAAACAAATTTGGTTTTCAATGTAACTCAAATGATAATCACAAAAATTTTAACAAAGAATTATTTGAAAAATTTAAAACACCTCAGATGTATTATATAGATAATAATCCTTGCGTAAATAAAACTGATATACCAAAAACTTTTGAAAAACAATTACAGGAACTATCTTTAAGAAAACCTCCACCATCTATTATTGTATTAGATACAACTTCCTCAACTCAAGAACAAATAAATAATATTCTTGCAATATTTAACAAGCAAGATAAAATCCCAATTTTAGTTACCGCTGCGAGCCTACTTAAAAACAGTGAATTAGGATTGGATTTATGGCAAAACGGTCTTAATAAAGCATATATATCAAAACAATGCGACAAGAATAATCCAATACAAGCAAAATTTGAAACATTCAAAACAAAAATGAAAAATTACACAGAAAGTACTGAACCTGGATTTTCACGTGTTGCAAGACGTTTATTGAGAGAAGCTATTAATACAGTTACTGCTCAGGAACAAAATGAGAGATCACAACAGATACCAAGTGACAATGCAAAAGAGCAATATGACCCATCTGATATCACAGAAACAAAAGAAACACAGATCATAATTGAAAAAAACAAAAAAATTAAAGATAATCTAGAACAACAACAAAAAAAAGAGGTATCAACAAAACCAGAAATCAAAAATGATAATAATTTAAACCAGAAATAATAATATTGCCATTAAGATTCCTTAACAATACGATAATTTTGTTGTGGAATCTGATAAAACATTATTTTTTATACACCAATCATCCAAATAAGTCTTCGCTTCATACGGATCTGCTATACCGAAAGGATTACTATGGCCCAATCCTTTACCAAGAGATGCATTATGTATGGCTCTCTTTGATTCATCAGGATATTGTTTTAAATAATTATTAGCTAATAAACAACATTTATGAGCTAAATCTAGATATTTTGCTGCAGAAGAAATTGCAT
>CAXNCW010000040.1:0-7780 GCA_964200955.1 Legionellaceae bacterium | reverse complement strand
CATCACAAATTATATTATATTTCATTTTAAAAACTCCACAATCTTTACAGCAATCATCGATACCACTTGAGATGCAACAATTGGTTGCGCAATATCAGGCCTTTAATAATAAAAAATTAATAATACCAGATGGTAAAAAATTAACTGGTAAAGAATATGCACAAATAATTCGTCAACAACAAACTGGCGCCTGTCGTCATCGGGCAGTGCTTTTTGCTGATGAACTCCATGATCAATACCAAACTCGTATTATCAGTAATAATGTACATATGTTTGTTGAGATCTATTACAATGCAATTTGGGTAAAATTAGATTTAGGGGGTTATCCAGCAAGACTTAATCTAATTAAAGATAATACTTTGCAACAATTCATTTCACAAGATAAAATCTTTGAACATAATGAATCTCTAATACAAATAGAACTAACACCAAAACAAAAAGTTTTACAATACTGTCAAAACATTATGCAGTTAAATGATAAAAAACAATATAAAATCTTAATTCAATCTCAAAATATTGCCGATATTAACTCATTAAGATTGGTTTTACAGCATTATGCAAAATTAATTAATCGACCATGTTTCTATATTCATACGCCAAATGATTTAGTTTGTTCTGCAGCATTTATTAAAAACATAGGTAATATTGGACAAATGCAAGCCGGACCTGGCGGTACGTTACATGATTTTATAATTAACAATAATAATGCAATACTTATTGTTAATTATAGTAATTTTAATGCTAATGATTTGGTGCGTTACAATTCTTTATTAGATAAAGCACGAAAAGCCGACGGTACTGAGTTAAAGACTGATACTTTAATTATTGGTCTTAGCCAAGCTGGAACATTACCCTGCGATTTTAATTCACGTTTAGATAATGTTATATCGTGCTCATTAAACTCAACATTACTGACTACATATATCAATGATATTACTAATTTTTCAATTGAAAAAACATTACCACAAGAAAAAGTTTTTATAATTAATTTATATCATGCAGCTGATTGGTTAACGACTTTAAATGGTACGTGGCAAATTAGTAACAATCAATTCACTTTTATACCAGGATTATTAACACAAGCTCTAGCAACGCAATTATCAATACAAATTCATAATGGTTTATGGCAAAATCCGGAATTTGTAACATTTTGGCAAGAAAAGTTTATTTTAGCAAAACTACCAAAAACATTAAAATTATATGCATATGAAGGTTATGAATGGCAAGAACTACGTCAATATGTGAAATTCAGTACATACTATATAGAAAATTCCACAATATTAAATCCAACTTGTTTAAATAATTTAGTACAAACTTACAGTTTTACTACTGAAAAAATTTTAATCACACATCCTGGAATTTTACAACAACACAATCAACAGATACCACTATATTTAACACGCTCATTAAGTTTGGATGAATGGGCTTTTTTATTAAATACATGCAAAGATAATAATAATATTTTACATATTTATTGCGAGAAAAATATAACTTTACCGATAGATATTTTTCCTGATGTTATATTATCACAACAAGAATTTCCATTACAAAATAAAGCCAAATGTATTCTCACTAATAATATTCGAGCCTGTTTAGAGATCTATGATACTGGTGATAAAGTGATTGATATTTCTGAATTAGAAAGTCAGGATTTATTTACCAAAATCACCTATGAGTTTCAGAAAGATACTTTAACTTTACAATTTACAGAATTACCTTGCGTTGTTACACAAGCATTAAATAATAATGAAAAGATAATATTACACGGGGATTTTTCTTTAGAATTAGTTGATATATTGGCAGATTTTCTAACTAAATCTCAACATAAAGGGGAATTAATCTTAATAAGTAAACAACCTATATTTAATTATTTATTTAATATTGAAGAACAATTGCAAGCACCAAATACATTAAATGATAGTTTGTGGTATAAAAATCATTCTCACCATGAAAAATTATTACCATTAAATTTGCAAGCAATGGACCAAATAATTAATGATTTTAATAAAAAACGCTTAAACGCTCTCTATCAAGTATTAAACAGAGCACCCTATGTATTTATTATTGGTCTAACTGGTGTTGGCAAATCAACATTTATTAAACAATATTTTAAAAATGTTTATTACAATGAATTAGAATGGGCGCAAGATCAACTAAATACATCAAAAATTTTATTTATTGATGAAGCTAATTTAGATACATGTAAATGGAGCAAATTTAACGGTTTATACAATAAAAAACCAGGCATTGTTATCAACAGTAAATATTATTCGCTAACACAGCAACATAAAGTAATATTTGCTGGCAATCCCATGAATTACAGCGGTGAACGGCATTTAGCTGATTTCTTCATGCAACATGGCAATGCTGTACTTTTTACTACATTGCCACAAGAATTCATTTATAAAGAAATTTTGCAACCAATATTTAGCAACAGTCAGGCATCATCAGCTGCAATTGCAACTGTATGTAGTGTATTTCTCAGCGTATATAATTTTTTATGTCAATGTTCTACCGAAAAAATGTTGATATCACCGCGTGAATTGCAAATGATGGCTTTGTTAACTTTAAATTATAGTAAAAATAATCAGGATCGTGATATAAAAACTACTGCCGAATACTATGCTTATGATTTGGCAATAAATTTAATTCCAAAACAATATTTATGTGATTTTAAACTTTCATCATCACAATTACCGCTCCCGATAATAAAAAACACACAAATTTGCATAACCGCATCACGTCAACATCTGTATCAACAATTACATGATTTATTGCTTTTACAACAATTTAGACAACAGCCTAATCTTAATGATGCACAAAAATATGGTGGTCTTGGTGGTATAATTATTGAAGGCGAACCTGGTATTGGTAAAAGTGAATTAGTAATTAGCACATTAATTGCTCACGGCTATCAACAAAATAAAACTTTCTATATACTGCCAATTAGCATGCAGATTAATGAAAAAGAAGAGTTATTGTTAAAAGCCTTCAATGACGGTGCGATTGTAGTTATTGATGAAATTAATGCGGTGTACTTCATAGAATTATTATTAAATGCATTATTAATGGGCTATGATTTAAACAATAATCGCCCTAAAAAACCTGGATTTTTGATTATCGGCACACAAAATCCAGTTATTTTCGCAGGGCGGCACTTATTAAGTGATGCTTTAAATAGAAGATTACAAACCAGTTATTTAACACCATACGATTATAATGAAATTTTAGAAATCCTTAAGCATCAAGGTTTGCCTGAATTACAAGCTAATCAATTAGCTAATGATCATTTAGAAATTATTGAAACGGCAAAACAATCTGGAACAACACCACCAAGCTTTAGAGACTTAATCAAACAAGTCAAACAAACTCTGCAAAGTAATCTTGATAGCAATGTTTTTCGACAAGAGGCTCATAATTTAATGCAGAAAATCTTAGAAAATATTCAACAATTTGTTCTTAAAAACAATCAAAATATAGCATTTCTACAAAAATATGCGATGAATTCTATAGTAAATATTAATAAAACTTTATATCAAGTACCAGCCAATATAAGTTATATATATAATATGCTAATAAATATACAACATATAAATAATAACGATATATTACAACAATCATTAGAAAAAATTCATGCCATTATTACAAAAGAATCTTCTGCACTATATATGACAGAATGGAGTCTAATCTTACAGGAAATCACTGTTGATATTAATTTATTCTTAACTCCTACACTTACAAAAAAAGCTGACTTATGTCAGCAATTTTCATTCTGAGATCGACGAAATTTCTTAAAAAAATTACAAAGTAATTAACTTTCAGTAATTTCAATCATTTTTTGCAAAGCCTTTCTAGCATTATTAACAATCCATTGTTGATCCTGAACAGTTAAACGTTGACGCGCCCCTGTAAACTCATTGACGACATCTCCAGGTTGTACCTGATTATATTGCATATTATGGCCTTGACGCAATAAATCCAATAGCGCGACTAAATGTGGCGGATCATTACGTGACATGGTTGCACATCCACAACCAAATCCTGCAATATTATTAATATCTTGAGCTTCAGCTAAATTAACTACTGTAATACCTAACTTTAAACAATATTGTTTTAAATTTTCAACCATATGATTTTCAGTCGCAATGGCATAATGCTTAGTTTTTGCTTGATCTTTGGTAACAAAATCCCAAATAAATGCAGTGGAACCAGTATATTGAGCAAGTTTGATAACTTCATTGCGACACTCAGGATGTGCTACGGTGGTGTAATTTTTATTATGCCAATACTCACACATATATGCTTGATAATAAGTATGTACCGCACATTCACTAGCAAATAAAATTAAATTAGCAACATCAAATTCTGCCAAAGTATCTTGACTTTGTGATGTTAAAGAATATTGCGCCCCAGCCGTGCCGCCAGGCCAATAAGCTATATTTTTAATATTTAACCAATAAGCAACGTTTTCACCCATATGTTGATCGGGAATAAATAATATTTTTTTCTTACGAGCCA
Organism: Legionellaceae bacterium; assembly: GCA_964200955.1. Classification (GTDB taxonomy): domain Bacteria; phylum Pseudomonadota; class Gammaproteobacteria; order Legionellales; family Legionellaceae; genus CAXNCW01. The sequence goes on along the minus strand of CAXNCW010000040.1, from coordinate 3,262 downwards.
AGGCCCATTGAAAGATTTTTTTAACATTTGCACTCGTACAAACCGCGCCTCCCTGCGCACCAGTCATAGCCTTGATACGCCCAGAAGTGTTCATATAACATATAGGAAGAATATTTTCCGCGCCAAAACGTGCATTCAATTCAAGAAACGCTGGTTCTACCATAAAATCTTTGGCTAGCATTTCCATAGTGCAACCAGACTTAGGATTGGTTATATAAACTTGTTGTGTTGGTTCAGCTAATAAACTAATTGATTCAGCCATAAAATGTACTGCTGATTCTATAATTATAGATTTTTGTGGATTATTAGCAGCCATTAGAGCCAGTTGATAAGAATCACCAATTTTACCACCAAATTGTTCAATTAAACGCACAATTTCGCCACCCATATAGTAATGAGCTAACAATAACAATTTATCACCAAAATGCTGTTGTGTTTTGATGATATATGGCGACATCCAATTCACTACAGTTGTTAATTTACGATCAGGTAATGCCTGATACTCTTCTGCGTAAGGCATAAATTCTGGTTGATACCAGTCTAATGGATAATCAGATTGACAAATATGCATATCATTATGCATCGGCATCAAAACTTGATTAGTATCGATTGTTAACATGATGATTATTCCTAAATAAATAATGTCTGCGGTGTAGTTAAACGCACAATACTTTCGATTGCTTGTTGATGTTTTTGTGGGAAATCTTCTCGGTAATGACCGCCACGTGATTCACGTCTGGCTAATGCTGATGTCACAATTAATTCAGCATTTAAAATTATATTACGTAATTCAATAAAATCACGGGTTATATAATGGCGCCAATAATATTCTTCAATTGATTTTTTACGTCTTAAAATTAATTGCAATAAATCCTGTAACCCATCTTCAGTTCTGACTATACCAGCATATGATGTCATCTCACCACGCAAACCACGCCAATGACTATTAATTTGACTCGCACGTCTGATATTAATTTCTCCAGGAGAATTCCAAGAAACCAGATCACCATAAACAGGAGATGAGTTTTCTATATCAACTACAGAACATTTTGCAGCATTTCTTGCCATAACACAAGCTTCTAACAAAGAATTACTAGCCAATCGATTCGCTCCATGCAACCCTGTAAATGCCACCTCACCAATAGCATAGAGTCTTTTTAAATCAGTACAACCATAAATATCAGTCAAAATGCCGCCACACTGATAATGCGCTGCTGGCACCACCGGTATCATATCCTGGCTCATTTCAATGCCAATTGCTAACAAAGTATTATAAATTTGTGGAAAACGTTGTTGTAAAAATGTTTTAGATTTATGTGTAATGTCTAAGTAAACATAACTACTTTGTGTTTGCTCTATCTCATTGAAAATTGCACGAGACACTATATCACGTGTTGCCAACTCCATTTGTTGTGGTGCATAATGCTGCATAAAACGCACATTAGTTTCAGCATTACGCAGTACCCCACCTTCTCCACGCACAGCCTCTGAAATCAAAAAATTATTCACAGTATAATGATGTAATAATGTTGGATGAAATTGATAAAATTCCATATTACCAATACGCGCACCAGCACGGTAAGCCATTGCTACACCATCACCTGTAGCAATCATTGAATTGGTAGTATAACGATAAGTTTTACCAGCTCCACCAGTCGCTAATATTAAACAATTAGATTTAAATGTATGAATTTTATTAGTATGACAATCTAAAATATATGCACCAATAACTTCACCTTGAATATCAATACGATGAGGATAATAATTGGTTATTAAATTTACTGCAATATGATGTTCAAAACACTGAATTTGTGAATTTAATTTAATCAATTCCATTAAGTTTTGCAATATCGTCAAACCGGTTTGATCACCGCAATTAAAAATGCGTCTATGTGAATGACCGCCCTCTTGTGCTAGATTAAATTCACCCAGTTGATTTTTAGTAAATTTTAAATTATAGCCTAATAAATCTTCAATAATTGTTGCTGCTTGATTAATGATTTCTGCAACTATTGGTTGATAACACAGCCCATCACCAGCTTTTAATGTGTCATTAATATGATTACTACATGAATCATTGCCAGAAATAACAGCGGCAATACCACCTTGCGCATAGCGACTATTACATTCTAATAATTCAGTTTTACTAATTAAAGCAATTTTTATCTTTGGTTTATATTGTACTAATTGCAAACAATAATATAAACCAGCCAAACCTGAACCTATAACCACAACATCAAAGTCATAAAAATTACCTGATTGCGCCAAGCATGTAAGATTGATGTTATTATGTTCATGAATCATGAAAAATCTCGAACCAACTCGACTGCTAAACCAATATATTGTTGCGGCGTTAAATCCAACAAATGTTGTTTTATATTTTCAGGTATCTTTAATTCTGCAATAAACTGATGCAAACAGTGTTGCTGGATTTTATTGCCACGAGTTAAAGTTTTCATTTGTTCATATGCATTAGGTATTTGATAACGTCGCATTACTGTTTGAATTGCTTCAGCCAACACTCCCCAATTATTTTCTAAATCTTGCTGCAATACAACGCTATTAATTTGTAATTTATTATTACCAATTATTAAAGCTTCATATGCGATAATAGCATGAGATAATCCAACCCCAAGATTACGCAATACTGTTGAATCTGATAAATCACGCTGCATACGCGATTTCGTTAATTTATTTGCAAAATGCTCAAATAATGCATTTGAAATACCAAGATTACCTTCTGCATTTTCAAAATCAATTGGATTAACTTTATGCGGCATGGTGGATGAACCAATTTCATCTTTGATAATTTTTTGTTGAAAATAATTTAATGATATATAAGTCCAAATATCGATAGCATAATCTAATAAAATATTATTCATACGAATCATAATATGACAAAATTCTGCAATACTATCATGCGGTTCAATTTGCGTGGTATATTGATTAAATGTTAAGCCAAATGAATCAATAAAATCATGACAATGTTGCGGCCAATCAACTTCTGGATACGCAATAACATGTGCATTATAATTACCAACCGCGCCGTTAAATTTTGCCAATAATTGTAATTGCTCTAATTGTATGTGTGTTTTTTGTAATCTTACTGCGATATTAGTAAGCTCTTTACCCATGGTAGTTGGTGTTGCTGGTTGTCCATGTGTATGTGACAACATAGAATTTGCAGCATATTTTTTACCTAAAGTTTTAATATTATTAATAAGATTATCTAATTCAGGATGAATTATTTGTTTAATTGCAT
>CAXNCW010000039.1:0-7802 GCA_964200955.1 Legionellaceae bacterium | reverse complement strand
TAACACGCCTTATTAGCATTGGCTTTACCACAATCCACTTTGAATTTCTCGTAGATGAGGCAATAGATGCTATCTACGAGAAATTCAAAGTGGGCTTTAAGCCACGCCAGCACTGGCGTTTTTATAAATAAGAACTTTGGACTCTCAAGTGATCAGCTATCATGTTATTGGTGAACTTATTTAACGTCGCAAGACAATAATTGTTGTCATTATACTGAGCACCATCTTCTTGAAATAGAAAATTATTTTTGCATTGAGGGAATTTATTAACCAATTTTTTAGCAAACAAGCCGTATTTTTGGATTATGTTATCAATTAATGGGTCTTGATTTATCTTTATATGTTGATACTGCGACATTATTACCTCATAATATTATATATTAACTTTTAATATTATATCAAAATGAATTTTTAAAGTCAATACTGTTTTGTTTATACCCAGCAATTCTCGCTCAAATTAAATAATTCTTACTTCAGCTTCGTCTTTGCGAACGCGTAGCGTGAAGCATATATGGACCCTACTGGTTTGCAAGATAATTTTCTATTTACTTTTAGCAAAGAAAGGTTGAGATGCAATCATATATTCGGTCTCTTGTTGAGTGAGATATGTTCACTCGGACCCTGATCTCAAAGATCCCCTCAAAGTTTTTGCAAAAAAAGTCATTTAAGATCTTGATAAATTTATAAAAAGAATCAAAATTCTCAATTTTAACAGTGCAATTCGTCTTTCTGATCTATACCTTGCAGTATTTACATACCACTTTCATCAACGCTCATGACCGTCACTCTTAATAACCGCCGCTTGATGTGATTTGAAGCCCGCTCCTAATAGCTGACTTCGGTGGGCCTACCACTATCTTCCTTATAGCTTTAAATTCAGTGCTAAATCCTTTTAGTACCTCTTTGCGCCTGCGGCGCACTTACGAAATTTTTATTTAACATGCACTTAAAACCTTTTATTTAGATGAAGAATTTTTATAGGTGGGAATTGCTGTTATTTTTATGAATTTTGATTAAGTAACGGATATGAAATAATTTTTATAAATCAGTGAGTGTTTTAACCCATTGCGCAAAATTTTTATTTTGTTATACATAATTATTTTATGTGTGTATAATTATACAATGAATTAATAATAAAATAATGAATTAATAATAAAATATAGTGCTTTTACATATACAAATATGTATGGTTCAGGTATTCTTTATTAGATTTATTCTTAATATTTTAGATCATTATGTCAATTAATATTGTAAACATAAAAAATAAATTTTTATCTGCATTTAAAAATACATTTATAAAAAATAAAAAATTAGTGCTATTGGTAGCAGGCGCCATTGGTCTATTTATGGCAATTGTTATTTTTCACATAATCCAATATTTTTTGATTCAATATTTTTTTAAAAATTATGAACCACCACCGGTAACTATTTCATCAATCATTGTTAAAAAGCATGCATGGCATTCGCAAATAGAAGCTGTTGGTAATTTTGTGGCAAAAAATGGAGTGGAAGTGAATTCTCAAGCCTCTGGAGAAGTTACTGCTATCCATTTTAAATCAGGACAAAATATACATGCAGGGCAACTTTTAATTGATATTGATGATAACATTGAACAAGCAGTGTTGAAATCTACACAAGCACAATTAAAATTAAAAAAAATTAGTTATGCGCGTCAAGTAGATCTTTATAAACGCGGCGTGGCAGCTATTTCTAGTGTTGATGAAGCCTTGGCCAGTTTAGAACAAGCCAAATCTAATTTAGAAAAAACTGAAGCTGAAATTCGTCATAAACATATAATTGCTCCTTTTGCTGGTAAATTAGGCATTAGACAGATTAATTTAGGCCAATACATAACTCCTGGCAAAACTTCTATTGTGAGTTTACAAGAATTAAATCCTTTATATTTAGAGTTTTATTTACCGGAACATTTGTATAAAAAAATTCATGTTGGACAATTATTAAAATTCAATATAGAAGAGTTGCCACAACGTGTGTTTACAGCTAAAATATATGCTATAAATGCTAAAGTTGATACCAATACTCATAATATTTTAGTACAAGCCATATTACCTAATGATCCGGTAATTTTTATTCCTGGTATGTTCGCTTATATTACTGTGATTGAAAATAAAGTACATGAGGGAATTATTATTCCGTCAACTGCGATATCTTATAGTTTATATGGCAATTCAGTATTTCTAATTGAAAAAGCAAATAAAGGGATGCTACGTGTGCGTAGGGTGTTTATTCAAACAGGAGAACAACAAGGTAATTTTACTGTTGTTACTAAAGGATTACATCCCGGAGAAATGATTGTTAGTATTGGTGAATTGAAATTACATAGCGGTACTGTGGTGACTATTAATAACAGTATTAAATTACATGAAGTTACTAGCGATCAATTACAACAATAGAGTATAAAATTGTATGAGATTTACTGATTTATTTATTAAGCGTCCGGTTTTATCTATTGTTGTGAGTTTATTGATTTTTTTATTTGGTTTTTATGCCATTATGACCATGCAAATTCGTCAATATCCGAATATGCATAATACTGTTATTACAGTAACCACAAATTATTTTGGTGCTGATTCTAATCTGATTTCTGGGTTTATTACTACACCTCTTGAAGAAGCTATTGCTAGTGCAGAAGGCATTGATTATATGATGTCAACTAGTGTGCAAGGGTTAAGTACCATCACTGTCACTACAAAATTAAATTTTGATCCACAAATTGCTTTTACTGATGTCATGAGTAAAGTACAGCAAACTTTAAATAAATTACCACCGCAAGCACAGCAACCAGTGATTATTAAAAATTCTGATTCTGCTACACCATTAATGTATATTAGTTTAGATAGTGAACATATGACGACGCAGCAAATTACTGATTATGCTGTGAGAGTGATTCAACCGCAATTACAAACTGTAGAAGGTGTTGCAAAAGCAGAAATTATTGGTGGTGCGACCTACTCAATGAGAATTTTTTTAAATCATATGAAAATGGCAGCATTACATGTAACTCCTGCTGATGTGTCTGCCGTATTAGCAAAAAATAATTTTTTGACTGCTGCAGGCAGTACTAAAGGTGAATACGTTGCAATTAATATGACAGCTAAAACTGATTTAAATAATGCTGAAGATTTTAGTCGATTAATTATACGTAATTACAATCAATCTATTGTCAGATTACGCGATGTTGGTACAGTGATATTAGGTTCTGAAGATTATGATAATACAGTGACTTTTAATGGTAAAAAAGCAATATTTATTGCTATTACTCCAACCCCAATTGCCAATCCATTAAACGTTATTAATGATGTTAGAAAAATATTGCCCTCCATTCAGCATGATTTTCCTTCGGTATTAACCGGTACTATTGTCTACGATGCTACGGATTTTATTCGTGCAGCGATTAATGAAGTTATCCAAACCATGCTAGAAGCTACGGCTATTGTAATTGTAGTGATATTCTTATTTTTGGGGTCTATTCGTTCAGTTATTATTCCCATAGTTACGATTCCATTATCATTGGTTGGAGTTTGTTCATTAATGCTAATATTGGGTTATTCAATTAATCTATTGACATTGTTGGCATTTGTATTGGCTATTGGCTTAGTTGTTGATGATGCTATTGTAGTTGTGGAAAATATTCATCGACATTTAGAAAATGGTATGAGCAATCTTGAAGCCGCTCTTGTTGGTGCACGCGAAATTGCATGGCCAGTAATAGCTATGACTATTACTTTGGCGGCTGTATATGCACCTATTGGCTTTATGCAAGGTTTAACTGGGGCATTGTTCAAAGAATTTGCGTTTACACTTGCAAGTACAGTGGTAATTTCTGGAGTGATTGCCTTAACCCTGTCACCAATGATGTGCTCACAAATTTTATCTAAGACCACTAGTTCGAATAAATTCGCAAATTTTTTAGATAATATTTTTGCGCGTTTAAAAATTTCTTATCAAAAAGTCCTGCACGACGTTTTAGAAGCTAGAATTTTAATATTAATTTTTGCGGCAGTGATTTTGTGCATGTTGCCATATTTATATATTACCACGCCAACAGAAACAGCCCCTGAAGAAGATCAGGGATTTTTCTTTGTTGCGGCCACAGCACCACAATATGCAACAATTAATTATGTAGAAACTTATACCAATGAATTTAATAAAATTTATCAAACATTTCCAGAAACTAAATATTATTTTACTATTAATTCTCCAATTAAACCGATTTCTGGGATGGTATTACAACCTTGGGAAGAGCGTGCCACCAAGCAATTTGCATTAAAAAAAGTTTTACAAAAAAAATTAGATAATGTGGTTGGATTATCAAGTTTTGCCGTAATACCTCCAGCTTTACCAGGTGGTGGTAGTGGCACTCCCATTCAATTTGTAATCAAAACCACTGATAATTTTCAATTATTATATGATCTATCTAATCAATTGTTAGAGAAAGCTCAACACAGTGGTTTGTTTATTTTTCTTGATAGCAGTCTTAAATTCAATCAGCCAGAAATTGAATTACAAATTAATCGTTCTAAAGCTGCGGATTTAGGCTTAGATATGCAGGATATAGGTAATAATTTAACTAGTGCTTTATCAGGTAACTATGTAAATTATTTTAATTTGCAAGGTCGTAGTTATAAAGTTATTCCTCAATTGGAGCGCCAATATCGTTTTAATCCTAAACAATTAGAACATATCTATATGCGCTCAGCAAATCCTGAAGTTATGGTGTCATTGGCAACTGTAGTGACCCCAAAGGCCAAAGTACAACCAAATGCGATTGCGCATTTTCAACAATTAAATGCAGCAACTATTAATGGAGTAATGATGCCTGGTGTGACGTTAGGGCAGGCATTGAATTATTTGCAAAAAACCGCAAAAGAACTGCTACCACGTGGTTTTATTTATGATTATTCGGGACAATCACGACAATATATACAAGAAAGTAATGCTTTGGTATTAGCATTTTTTATGGCAATATTAATAATATTTTTAGTTTTAGCCGCACAATATGAAAGTTTTCGTGATCCTTTGATTGTTTTAATTAGTGTGCCGATGTCTATTTGTGGTGCATTAATTCCTTTAAATCTAGGTTTGGCATCTATTAATATTTATACGCAAATTGGATTAATAACGCTAATTGGATTAATTAGTAAACATGGTATTTTAATTGTTGATTTCGCCAATAAATTGCAAAAAGAAAAAAATCTTACAATTCGTGCGGCTGTTGAAGAAGCTTCAGCAATTAGATTACGCCCAATTTTAATGACTACAGCTGCAATGATTTTTGGAGTTATTCCTTTGTTAGTAGCTAGTGGTGCTGGCGCAGTGAGTCGTTTTAATATTGGACTAGTAATTGCTTCAGGATTATTAGTTGGTACTGTGTTTACATTATTTATAGTACCGACTATGTATACTTATCTGGCTGGTGATCATCGTCAGGGATCTCTAAACAAATAATTTAGGATGATATGTTTATAGTTACAGGCGGTGGTAGTGGTATTGGACGTGCGTTAGCTTGTGAATTAGCTAATCGTGGTCAGAAAGTTTTAATTATTGGCCGTAATCAAGAGCGATTAGAGCAAACAGCTGCGCATTCTACATTAATTGATATTTGTGCCGTTGATTTATTAAAATCAGATAGTATTCAGTTTATTGTTAATACATTAAAAAATATTGAACACTTAGATGGCATAATACATAGTGCAGGCATGATTGATCCGATTGTACCTATTAATAATATTACGCAAGAATCTTGGCAAAATATTTTAACGTTGAATTTAACTATACCGTTATTATTAACCCAATCATTATTAGATAAATTAAACAATGCACGTGTTTTAACTATTGGTTCTGGTGCGGCATATTTTCCTGTGACTGGTTGGTCTGGATATTGTGTATCTAAATCTGGTTTAGCGATGTTAATGCGGTGTTGGCAATTAGAATTTCGCAATAAAAATACATTTTTTGCTAATGTTATGCCGGGAATTATTGCTACCAATATGCAAACAATCATTCGTCAATCTCAGGCAATGGATCCTGAAAAATTAGCTTTTTTTAATCAATTATTTGAAACTAAAAAGTTGATAACTGCGGATACTGTTGCACAATTTTTATGTTGGTTATTGTTATCGATTACGCCTGCAGAATATATTGCTTGTGAATGGGATATTTATGATGTATCACACCATCATAATTGGTTAGTAGAGCCATATCGTGTGATTGCTTTTGAGAATTATTAATGCAAACAAATTCTGAATTAACATTACGTAGTATAATTCTTGCAATATTATTAACGCTTATTTTAGCAGTGTCTAATACTTATTTAGCTTTAAAATTAGGAATATTAACTTCAGCATCAATTCCAGCTGCAATTTTATCTATGGGGATTTTACGATTTTTTAAGAATCCAACAATATTAGAAAATAATGCGGTACAAACTGCAGCGTCAGCTGGCGAAGCTATTGCTGGTGGTGTAGTGTATACGCTACCAGCATTAATTATTATTCAATATTGGCAGCAATTTGATTATTTATCTACATTTGTAATTGCATTATCTGGTGGTGTGTTAGGCATATTGTTTTCAATTCCGTTACGACATATTTTGGTGCATGATCCAAAATTATCTTTTCCAGAAGGACGTGCAGTTGCAGAAATATTAAAATTTTCCAGCAAGCGTATGAATGGTATGCGTGATATTATCACCGGTAGTATTATCTCCGGAATTTTTGAATTTTTACAAATGGGTTTGCAATTAATTGCAAGTAATTGGAATTTTGGTTTTTTTATTAAAAAATCTTTATTCGGTTTTGGTTTTGGTTTTTCATCTGTAATGATTGGTGCTGGTTATTTAATTGGTTATGAAATAGCTATTAGTATTTGTTTGGGTTCGATTATTTCATGGTTAGTGATCATGCCAATCACTAGTAATTTTTATCCTGAATTGCTGCAACATCTCTCAATTAATCAGGATATTACTACATTATGGAGTACTAAAATGCGTTATTTTGGTATTGGCGCGATGTTATTTTCTGGTATTTGGGTATTTATAAATTTAGTGAGACCGTTAGTAAAAAATATTTTGTCTTCAATTGGTAATATTATTTATAAATATGATACGATAGTAGTGCACGAGCGTGATTTGCCAATGCCATTAATTGCTTTTGGTATTTTATTAATGTCTGCAGTATTATTTTATGCTTTTAATTGTATTTTTCCATTACAAGATTTATATCCAACGCATATCATCATTTATATTATTATTTATATTTTAATTATGGGATTTTTATTTGCAATTATTACAGCCTATTTTTCTGGAATGATAGGGGTTACCGCCAGCCCTGGAAGTTCTATTGTCATCGCGGGAATATTATTGACGGCTTGGCTAATAATGTTTCTATTAAAACATCAAGTTTCTACAAATTTGATGGCATCATCTGAAGCGTTGACAATTATTATTGGCGCCATTTTAACCGGGATAGCTGCAATTGCTAATGATAATATTCAAGATTTAAAAGTTGGTCAATTACTCAAAGCAACACCATGGAAGCAACAATTGATGTTGTTACTTGGTGTGTTGGTTGCATCGGCAATAATCCCATTAATTATGCAATTATTATTTAATGTTTATGGTATTGCAGGAATTTCTGCAACTAATAATGAGTTAGTAAATAGTAATCAATCATTACCAGCACCAACGGCAGCATTAATGGCAGCCATAACTCAGGCAGTGTTTCAACATAGCATTCCTTGGCTGATGATGTTTTATGGTGCCTTGACTATAATCGTATTGT
>CAXNCW010000038.1:0-7988 GCA_964200955.1 Legionellaceae bacterium | reverse complement strand
TGTCTTTAGGTGATCGTGAACGTTTATTAGGTCATTTAGATGGATCAGGTCGAATTATTTTGCATGAACCTCAGGCTTTGTTAACTGATATAGCAAAAATGCCTGGTACTGATGGTCAAAAAATGTCTAAATCTTATAAAAATACCATTACATTGCGTGATCATCCTTATGATGTTGAACAAAAAATTTTGACAATGCCAACAGATCCAGCACGTGTGAAACGTTCAGATCCAGGTGAACCAGAAAAGTGTCCGGTGTGGCAATGGCATAAGATTTATTCAGAAGATACTGTCAAGCAATGGGTAGAAAATGGTTGTCGTACTGCTAGTATTGGTTGTGTTGATTGTAAAAGATATATTATTGACGCAGTAAATGCAGAATTACAACCGATACAACAATCAATTCAAGAGTACAGTGCTGATTTGGGTTTTGTGAAACGTGTAATTGCCGATGGCAGTGATGCCGCACATGAAGAAGCTAGTAAAACCTTGAAAAATATTCGTGAAGCTATGGATTTAGATTATTGATGAAAAATGAAGAACGGTTACAAAAAATTTTAAGTAGAAATGGTTATGGTTCTAGAAGGAAAATTGAAAAATTAATTGCACAAGGACTAGTATCTGTTAATGGTGTTGTATCTAAGTTAGGTGATCGTGCGACTAATCATGATAAAATTATTATACATGGTACAATTATACGCAATATGGAGCGTCATGATAAATTACCCCGGGTTTTATTATATCATAAACCAGTTGGTGAAATTTGTACGCGCCAGGATCCGAAAAATAATAAAACTGTTTTTACTAGTTTACCGAAGTTACAACACTCGCGCTGGGTTATGGTTGGTAGGTTAGATATTAATACTTCAGGATTATTAGTATTTACTGATAATGGTGATTTAGCTTATCGCATGATGCATCCTAAATTTGGTTTAGAGCGTGAATATGCTGTACGTGTTTGTGGTACAGTTACTGAGCAAATGTTAAAGAATTTAATTGACGGTGTACAGTTAGACGATGGATTGGCTAAATTTAAATCTATAGTTTTTCATGGTGGCACTGGAATTAATAATTGGTATCATGTGGTTTTAACTGAAGGTAAGAATCGTGAAGTTAGACGTTTATGGCAATCTCAAAGAGTAGAGGTAAGTCGTTTAATTCGGATTCGTTATGGACAATTAACAATGCCGCGATGGTTAGCTCGTGGTAAATTTACGGAACTTGATACAAAGCACATCACAATTTTACTGGATGCCAAAGGTGTATGAGTAAAAAAACAATTAATCAAGAATTACATACAGTAATTATAGAAAATTTTAGTCATGATGGTCGCGGAATTGCACGGATTAATGGTAAAACCACTTTTATTCAGCAAGCATTACCTGGTGAAGAGGTGGTGTTTCGTTATTTACGTATCAAAAAATCTTACGATGATGCTGAAGTTGTTGAAGTACTGCAAAAGTCTCTACAACGTGTTGAGCCATTATGTAAACATTATCAAATTTGTGGTGGTTGTAATTTACAGCATGTAAGTGCTGCAGAACAAATTCATATTAAACAAGAATTAGTATTGGATTTGTTATTAAGAATAGGCCATGTGACACCACAACAAAGCTTATCGCCAATTATTTTAGACGATACCTGGCATTATCGAACTAAAGCTCGCTTAAGTGTGCGTTACGTTGTGAAAAAGCAGAGTACATTAGTGGGTTTTCGTGAACGCAATCACCCAGGATATATTGCAGAAATTAATAGTTGTGTGATACTAGATGCAATAGTTGGAGAAAAAATAGATCAATTACGTAGTTTATTGGATACTTTTGAGTCTGGTCCAGTAATTGCACAAATTGAGATTGCTATTGGTGATAATGGAGTGGCACTAATTTTTCGTAATCTTGCAGAATTAACTGCCGCTGATCAAGTGAAATTATGTAAATTTGTCGATGATAATAGTGCCGTGAAACAATTTTATGTGTATTTACAACCTAATGGTATTAAAAGTGTTACGTTATTATATCCTCTACAAGAACATTTATATTTGCAATATAAATTAATTGATTTTAATTTAATATTAAGATTTCAACCAACTGATTTTACTCAAATTAATCGTAATATCAATCAACTGATGCTAAAACAAGCTATTGAATTATTAGCATTGCAAACTACTGATGTCGTGTTAGATTTATTTTGTGGAATTGGGAATTTTTCTTTACCAATAGCTCAATTTTGTAATACAGTAATTGGTATTGAAGATAATGTTGATATGGTGGCGCGTGCAACTATGAACGCACAATATAATCATATTAATAATGTAAAATTTTATGATTTAAATTTAAATCTTGATACTGCTGTTACATGTTTATTAGAAATAATTAATGATCTATCTGTTAATAAAATGTTATTAGATCCACCTCGTACTGGTGCTTTGGCAATTGTACAGCAAATTGAAAAACTTTCACCAAAAATGATTGTCTATGTGTCTTGCAACCCGGCAACTTTAGCTCGTGATACGAATATACTTGTGAATTCTAAAGGTTATTGTTTGAAGTCTGTTGGGGTAATGGATATGTTTCCACATACTGAACATGTTGAAGTTATGGCGTTATTCGAGCAGCTTTAATGTTTAAAATGTTATCAAAATTATAATGGAAATATAATTATGGTAAAAATCAAAGAAAATATGCCTTGGATTTTTCCAGATGGTAGTGTTGATGTTGAATTATGGCTACAACATTTGCGTAATAAAGGTTATTTGCAAGATTTAAGTTTATTACGTCATGCTTTTACTCTAAGTCAACTAGCTGGTAGTGATCATGTAACAGAAACATGTGTTTCATGTTTACAATTAGGTTTGTCTATGGCTGATGTTTTAGCTGATTTAGAAATGGATCAAGAAACGCTTGCTGCAGCAATTATTTTTGAAAGCACGCATTATGATGAATTATCTTTAGTTGATATTGAAGAGCAATTAGGAATTGCAATTGCGAAAATAGTATATCGCGTTGAAAAAATGAGCGCAATTCATAATTTACAAGCGTTAAACAAATGTTTGAATAATAAGCATCAAATGGATAATATTCGTAAAATGTTATTAGCCATGGTTGATGATCCGCGCGTGGTGTTAATTAAATTAGCTGAAAGATTATGTGTTTTACGTACTTGTAGTGCATTGCCTGAATCGATGCGTCAGCATTTAGCAACCGAAGCCATAGAAATTTATGCACCATTAGCTAATCGTTTGGGTATTGGAGCAATTAAATGGGAATTGGAGGATTTAGGATTTCGTTATTTGTATCCGGTTGAATATAAAGCCATTGCTAAAGGCTTAAAAACTAAGCGAATTGAGCGTGATAGGTATGTAAATTTGATTGTAGAACAACTAAATCAGTCGATTAAAGCTTTAGGTATTGAGCATTTTGCAGTGTATGGTCGTTCTAAACATATTCATAGCATTTATCGTAAAATGATGCGTAAAAATGTCCCACTAGAAGCAATTTATGATGCAACTGCAGTGCGGGTTTTAGTTGATAATACTGAACAATGTTATCAGGTTTTAGGTATGGTACATAATTTGTGGCGCCAAATAATAGCCGAATTTGATGACTATATTATTAATCCGAAAACTAATGGTTATCAATCATTACATACTGCAGTTGCAGGCCCGGGAAATTGTGTTTTTGAAGTACAAATTCGTACTTTTTCGATGCATAATTTAGCAGAAATGGGCGTTGCTGCGCATTGGAAATATAAAGAGGGTGTGTTACAACAAGCGAGTCATGAGCGTAAAATTTCCTGGTTACGCGATATTTTAGCTTGGCATCATGAAATGGTTATGTCTAATGGTAATGCAGAAATTGTTGAAACAGAATTTTTTGACGATCGAGTATATGTATTTACACCAGATGGCGATGTTTTAGATTTACCACAAGGCGTCACACCTTTGGATTTTGCTTACCATGTGCATAGTGAAGTTGGCCATCGTTGTCGTGGTGCAAAAGTAAATGCGATTATTGTACCTTTAACTTATAAATTAAAAACTGGTGAAAAGGTTGAAATTCTTACTGGTAAAGCTTCACGACCATCAAGAGATTGGTTAAATCCACATTTAAAATATTTAAAAACATCACGCGCTAAAGCTAAAGTTTTGCATTGGTTTAAAATGCAAGATTACGCACAACATCAAGTGCAAGGTCATGAAATTTTAGATAGAGAATTAAAGTCATTGGGTATTAAAATAGAAAGATTAGATACTATTATAAATCTTATGCATTTTAAATGTTTAGACGATTTATATGCTGCTGTTGGTCGTGGAGATTTAAAATTAAATCAAATTATTAATCGATTATCATCAGTAGACGTGGGATTGCCGGCATTAAAATGTAACATAAAGCAACAGATAGTTCCAAAACTGCGTGGCTCTGATTTACAGATTGATGGTGTTGGCAATTTGTTGACAACATTAGCAAAATGTTGTCAACCAGTGCCTGGTGATGATGTGATTGGTTATATTACTGTAGGACGTGGTGTTTCTGTGCATTGTAAAGATTGCCGAAATATCATCCATGCCCATGAAAAACAACAACAACGTTTTGTAGAAGTACATTGGGGAAGTCTGACGCGTGAGCATTATGCGGTTGAATTATTAATTCGTGCTTTTGATAGACCAGGTTTATTAAAAGATCTTACTGTGCTGCTTGCTAATGAGAAAGCGCATATTTATTCATTACAATCTAAAATCAATAAAAATGATAATATAGTTGCAATTCATGTGACTATTGAAGTTGATGGTTTAAATAAGTTATCGCAATTACTGAATCAATTGCAACAGATACCTAATATATTTGAGGCTAAAAGACAAATTTAATAGAAAGAAGTCTATTGACTAGATTGTAGTATTAATTATACAATTATTCAGTGTTCTGATGAGTGCTGTCTGTGTATGTGGAATCTCCTGAAAAAATCTTGGTATCAAACATTTTGCCCGCAACGAACGTTGTATATTAATTGGTATGAACTTGATAATCCACCGCAATTTTGGCGTTATTTCTGCGGTGTAAACATTAATAACCAGATAAAATTTATCTGGTTATTAATGTTTTTAAAAAATCTAATAGTTTTAATGTTTGAATTTCCTATTACTGTTATCAACAATTTATGTAGTGGATTTATTATTTTTGCAAAAGATGTTCATAGTAACTTATTGAATTTTATCTTAAAATTTGTATTAATCATGATTTTTCCGGTAAATGCTGTAGTTATAGCTATGCGTTTTTGTATTAGACTCTTGACAGCGCCATTTGCTTTATTATATGGAAGGGTAAATTTAGCGCATGCTAATGATAAAAGAGATTTTTTTTATAAATTTTTCAGATTGTTAAAGTTATTGGGATTATCTTTATTGCCAATATCTGTATTTATTGCTCCGCAGTTATTTTCTGCTGCTATAGCGATAATGTTAATCTTGATGCTTTATGTTTTTATAATCATGTCTTATATTGCTGCTGCTGTAGGTGGTGCTTATTTGGAAAAAGCTATAGATCTTATTGAAAATAATCACAATTGTCTGTTTTTATTAAAAATGGAATCATTAAAGTTTGATGAACAAATACTCTTGTCTCAAAACGCTGCAATTGTAAATATACCAAATTTTAATGATTGTTTATTATTCACTTCTAATGAATTGCAATTTATGCAAAATCACTCACAATTTACAGCTTTATTAATAAAATATCATAATATCTTAAATGAGGACTGTATTATATCGTTATGTAAGACTCAACCAAAAGATGCGATATGCCTAATAAAACAACATCATATTGTGAGATTTTATGATTTGAATGCTTTATTTAATTGGATCAATTCCGGCCATAATAATCATACAGATCCATACGATCGCTCTGATCTGTATGATGAGCAGTATAGTTATGTGATACGTAAAGCATATAATATTGATTCTAATAATAATTTAATAAGTACAAATATACCGGAATTAAAAAATCTTATTATAATGATGAGACAACAAATTGCAGAGTTAACAATCAATAATATAGATTATATAGCATATTATAATAATTCCATTTATAAAAACAATAATACTATTAATCCTGCAATACCTAAAAATGGTCCGAATGGGATAGGGGTGTTTTTGTCTTTAGAATAGAGGTTCAGATAAAGCAAACCAATAATTGCCCCCAACAACGAAGAAGTTAGTAGTATAAAAGGTAATGGTTTAATACCAAACCACGCTCCAAAGGCTGCAAATAATTTAAAATCACCATTACCCATACCAATTTTACCGGTAAATAAATAAAATAATTTGATTAAGATCCATAAACTTAAATAGGCGCCAACAGTAGATAACACTGCATCAGATAATGTAGTAAATAAATGTTGTGTGTTTGCAATTAAGCCTAACCATAATAATAATAGAGTTAAGCTATTTGGTAAAATTAGATATTGATAATCTATAATAATTAATGGTATGATTATCCATAAAAATATTAAACTAAATGCGCATTTTACAGTTAATCCGAATGTTAAAAGAATAAATAATGATAATATTGTTGTGATTAATTCTACCAATGGATATCGCCAACTAATGCGTGTTTTACAAGATTGGCATTTACCTTGAAGTAGTATAAAACTTAATAAAGGGATATTATGATAGGGTTTAATTGCTGTGTTGCAATGAATACAAAATGAAAATGGTAAAAATAAATTAATAGATCTAGTGGTTGATTTGGTTTCAAGCATTAATGGTAATCTGTAAATTACAACATTTAAAAAACTGCCAATCGCTAAAAAGAATATACTAAAAAAAATATAAATAATTAATTGCAATTTCATATTTATTAACCAATATGTTCGTTAGAATTTATTTGTGCCAATAATAATCGAGATTTATTTTTAAAATTGGCTAATTCATGACGATCTAGTGGGATATTTCTTGGCAATTGAATCGTACTGGGATTGCGCGGTTGATTATTAACGTGTACTTCATAATGACAATGAGGTCCGGATGCTAAGCCTGATTGACCTACATAACCAATAATTTGGCCACGTTTGACATATCTGCCTTTGAATAAACCTTTTTGAAATTTTAACATATGTCCGTATAAAGTGCTAAAAGTTTTATTGTGTTTGATTTTGATAATATTACCAAAACCATTTTGTCTGCCGATAATTTCAATAATGCCATCACCAGCTGCGTGTATAGGTGTGCCGATACGTGCGGCTAGATCAATGCCTTTATGT
Source organism: Legionellaceae bacterium (assembly GCA_964200955.1). Lineage (GTDB taxonomy): Bacteria > Pseudomonadota > Gammaproteobacteria > Legionellales > Legionellaceae > CAXNCW01. Next base: position 735 of record CAXNCW010000038.1, on the reverse strand, counting down.
GCCCGATTGTAGTGTAAAATGGGGTGATAACGTGATAAACTAAATGTTGAACTAATATGGCTAAAATGAATTGGATAGCGATCAAACGCTTTTTTAAAACTAACTCCTTGAGGTGTATAGTAATCAGTATAACCATGGCGATCGGTGTAATATAATGCTTGTACTTTTTGTTTTCTAGTTTTATAAGAGACAGCGATAATATTACCTATAGAAACTAATTTATTTTTGATATAAAATTCTTTATAAATTATCGTAAATTTGTCACCATTATGAATATCTTTGGAAAAGTTAATGCTTAATGCTAAGATTTTTGTCATACGTTGGATTAATTTGGTTGGAATTCCATTGCGTTGTGCAGTTTTATAAAGTGACCCTGTTAATGTGGCAGTGATAGTTTTATTACGGCTTTTCATTTTATTGTTGATTATTTTGCTATGATAACGTGTATTTATCCGTGATATAATTAAGTTTTGTATATTAGAAATAGGAAAAATCATTTGGTCTATTTGATTATTTTCCAGTAAAAATTGAATTTTTTGTCCTGGTTTTAATTGAGTTAATAATTTACTTTGATGACTATCATTAAGAATTTCTTGTAATATTTTAGCGCTTAATTGTAAACGATTAAATATATTTGCTAAAGAATCTCCTGGCCGAATTTGAATCGTTTGCCAGTACTTGCCTAGGGGTTTTTTTAGTTTTACAATGGGATGTTTTTTAGCATTTGTTTGGATT
>CAXNCW010000037.1:0-8092 GCA_964200955.1 Legionellaceae bacterium | reverse complement strand
ATTTTGATGACACCAGGCACTCTGTATTTGAATTATGTAACATTAATCACCATGATCATTTAATATGCACACAATGTAATTACATAGAAGAATTCTATGACGAAACTATTGAAAATCGTCAAGAAATTATCGCCAAACAAATTAATTTTAAAATTCTTACGCATTCATTAACAATTTATGGCATATGTGCGCATTGTCAAAATAATACAAATACTAACTAATTCATCAATGCATCAACTTTTGCAGCGCAAATGAAATCATTTAAAGTTAAGCCATGCAATGCATGCGTCATAAAAGTTATATGACAGTAATTATAACCAATCACACAATCTGGATGATGATTCTCAAGATTTGCAATCCATGCAAACGCATTGACAAATCCCATAGTCTCATAAAAATTATTAAATTTAAATTTTCTAGTAATTGATAAAGAATCTTTACTGACAGCCCATGCCTCGTGTAATTGTGGTAACAAATTTTGTATTTGTTCTGGTTCCAATACTTTGCCAATACCTTCGCACGCTTCACAACGCTTGTATTGTAAACTGTTTGTCATAATATTTATAACTCCCTATATCAAAATTAATGCTTAAATTGCCACTGTTTTATAATAATTTTAATTATTATATTACTACCATAAATCTTTAATACTCGCGGTAATGTGAGCTTATCATATTGTATATAATCCAGATATTCAATTACATATCCTGATTGTTTTAGCAATTTTAAATTATGATACTGATCATAATTTATTTGTTGAATTTTTTGTGGTGCCGGTAAACCACGAATCCAATAATATAAGTTATGCACGGGTAATATAATCCCCGTTTTCTGTTGTAACAGCAGATTTGCATTATGACTAATACTAATATGTTTACCATCATTATAAGTAATCATACCATGTTGATTACTAATCAACATGGTCCCGCTACCCAAAGGCGCAAACAGCCTAATTTGATAAATATTATCATCAGACTGCAACCAATTAAATGTCGCATTCCAAGACTTATTATGATCACGTATAGCAATCACCCCGAATATATCCCAAGATAAAATCTGTTGCATATTATGGTTCGCTTTACTTGGCATTGCTGCAATTGCTGCAGTCTTTATAGATTGATTTTGCTGTGCACAAGCAATTATTATTAAAAATATAAATAAATAAATTTTTTTTAAAAAAACCATCTATTAATTTCTCCTAGCATAGTAGAATATATGGAACTGTAATTATGGAAACCGCACATATGCAACAAAAAATTATTTATCCTGGAACCTTTGATCCAGTCACTAATGGTCATTTAGATATTATTCAAAGAGCAGCAAAAATTTTCAAAGAAGTTATTGTCGCTGTCACAACTAATAATAATAAACAACCTTACTTTAATATCTCAACACGCATCAATTTTATTCAACAAGAATTATTACAATTTTCAAATATTACAGTAATCGGATTCGATTGCTTATTAATTGACTTTGTACATCAACAAAATGCAAATATTATTTTACGCGGGTTACGTGCGATTAATGATTTTGAATACGAATTCCAATTAGCCGGAATGAATCGCAAATTATCTCCGGATATTGAAACTATTTTTCTAACACCATCAGAACATTTACTGTTTATTTCATCATCATTAGTGAAAGAAATAGCACTATTAAATGGGGACATCAGTCAATTTGTCCCCAGTAATGTTGTTACTGCTTTCAAAAATTAAGGCAATAAGCAAAAACAACTCGTGCATTTTTCATATGTCAAACTCGTTGCACTCAAACAAAAGACATACTCAAATGCACGAGTTATTTTCACTTACCGCCTAAAATTTCAACATTGCAGCATTAAAATCTTTATTATTAATGCTCAAATGTCCATCTTGTAATTTACAATCAATAACATAATAATTATCGTGCTTTACTAATAAACCTGACTGCAGCATATTAGTAATTTGTTGTGACGTCATATCTTTGATTTGTTGTAACATATCATGAGACTGCACATCCACAGAAACATTAGACGGCTCAGGAATCTCTTTATTTTGTTGTAACAACAATTTTTGTTTGATTGATTGTTTCAATATATCCTGCAAAACTAATTCAGGCAATTTTAATGAACCGGTACCATGAATCTTCTGAATTAATTCAAAAATACCAATTTTATCGGTTTTAGGTAACGAGATTAATAAATTACCATCAACCACAGTATCAGCCACAACAATGCTCATCTCAGAAATTTCAAGCTCAGCGCCACGCCCTAGCAATCCTGGAATCTTAGGTAAAATTGTTAATAAAGCTTGTTGCTTAGCAATATCATTGGTACTTTGTTGCATTTGATTAATTTGCTCATTGATTTGCACTAATATAGCTGTATCTAAATTTTTAATCGCAATTTTCAAATTCACTGGACCAATAACACGACTAGTAGTATTTAATTGTTTCACGAATGTTTTAATATTTGAATTAAACAATTCATCATTAACACTGCTATGTGAATCAAATGTAAAATCAGCAATACTAAACATTGGATCTTGTGCGTTTTTTATAGTCAACGATGGCATGATTACATTAAAATCACCCAAATATAAGTCATATTTATTCTTATGTAAGTTATATTGACATAAAATTTTACCAACTATTACATTTAATTGATCTTTTAGAAAATCCACACCATCAACAGAAATACTACCCACTAAATCATTCATTGTTGACGTCACATTAATTGCGCTAGTCATACCCAACCAGTTAACTTGCATATTTCCTTGCTTCGCAATTAAATTAAATTTTGGCACGTTAATTTGAACCAGACAATTATTAAAATAATTAATAAATAAATTTAAATCCAATTGTGGTTTTACTGATTTATTTACAAATAAATCATCGAATTGCTTAATAATATCATCAGGTAAAGATACCATCGTATGAGCGTACCCTAAACCAAACTTAATGTCATGATGCAAAAATATAATTGGTCCATGCTGCACCGTCACAGGCATTTGCACTTGATAATCTTGTGCGGCAAATGTTTGTGATTGACCATCAGCAGATTTTATAGTTCTTGCAGGAATATGTAATCTCCAATTAAACAAGGCTTTAGAAACAAACCAGCCACGCTTATATTCAATCAAATCTCCATATATACCACTAGATTTATTCAGCGATATCACATTGTTTTTTACTGTATGTTCAGTAACAATACCCATCCCATAGTATCCTACTAGGATTAGAATCACTAAAAATAACACTAATCCTGCAATTTTCTTCATATTATCTCCATGTTTATAGCTTCTTCAGTAACACGTAATGGCTTACAATAGGTTTCCTTAATATTATAAACTAATATCAAAGCAATTAAAGAACAAAAAGGCAACAATTTTAAACCAGCTTGAAAATCAGTAAATGATAATGATTCCACGTGATAAGCGCGCGCTCCTGAAACCAGATCAATCATAAAACCAACAATTGGCTGCATGAATGCTCCAATAAAAATAGACATCATATTAGTGAATGCAATTGAAGTGCCTAAAACTTTACCAATTTGAATTTCTGTAGAAACAACATAAGCAATAGCAACGCCAGCATTAGTAAAACCAAATAAAAATAATAACACATAAGCCATTGTTGTGGTTAACACCGGCAAAAAGATAATTAATGCTATTAATACAGTACCACAGACAGCAGACATAATCATCCATGGTTTACGACAGCCGGTACGATCAGATAGCCAACCAAATAAAGGACCACCTATACCCCAACCAATAAAAATCAATCCTGTTGCAAAAGCAGCCGCATGATTAGTTAATCCACGCCCATATTGTAAATATGCAGGACCAATTGCTTCACCAATTACTGCAGTGGGTCCAAATAAAAATCCAGCATATAAAGCATTCATCCAAGTTTGTTTATGAGTTAACACAATACGCAGACTTTCAAACACCCCTAATGTATTTTGCACAGTATTATCCTGACGCGGTTGATCAGGATAATCTTTAATAAAAAGATATAGTAAGCCAGCTAAAACCACAAACAACCACGCAAGCACAAACATACTATGACGCCAACCAATGTGCGCTAATAAGAATGCAATTGGTGTTTCACCAGCAGCAGCACCTAACATTCCTAATGCCTGCGTTAAACCGGCTAGCAATCCCAACATAACTGGTGGAAACCACGCAGCACCTAAACGTAATGCGCTAATAAATGCAAAAGCAGCACTAAAACCAATTAACATACGCCCAATGGCCGCAATAAATAAATTATCAGCAAATCCAAAAACACTACATCCTAAAGCGGTAATCAATGACATTATTGTTAAAATACAACGAATACTAATTCTATCAACAGTTAATCCTACTGGAATTTGCATAATTATATATGGTACATAAAAAGATGCAGTAATAATGCCAAAACCAGCTTCATTTAAACCAAAATCATGCTGTAAACTCATGTGCATCACTCCTGGAGCAACACGAGCCAAATAATCAGAAAAATAAAATGCCGCTGCTAACCCCCAAACAATCCATGCCCACACCAAATTATTTTGTACTTTAATATTTACACCATTTTGCAGCCGGCCACCAGGTACACAGCATTTTTTAAACATAACTCAACTCTCACTAATAAATTTACACAGCATCTATGACTATGAGTATAGATATGATATTTATGTACATCAAATTCAGATTGATCTCTTATACTTTAATGATACTAAATTTCAACAATATTAAAACACTATCTTCTAAATTGGAATAAATATTTCTTTTATTTGCAAATAGATTTGATTTAATATTAACTCTTGTCACAGCACCCTCAAATTAAGTGTACATAATGATTGAATTAAACAATATATATAAATATTATGAAAATATCGCAGTCTTAGATAATGTTAATCTTTTTATTCAAGAAGGTGAAATTTTTGGAATTATTGGTAAAAGTGGTGCTGGAAAATCCACTCTATTACGCACCATTAATTTATTAGAAATTCCAACTCAAGGAAATTTAATAATTAATAACCAATTTATTAATTACAAAAATAATTTAAATATTATACGGCATAAAATTGGTATGGTATTTCAAAATTTTAATTTATTACAATCAAAAACAGTATCTGAGAATATTGCATTACCAATGCATATTCAAAATCTTAAAGACAATGACGTTAATGACAAAATTGACATGTTATTAGAATTAGTGGAATTATCCGATAAAAAACATTCTTATCCTGCAACATTAAGCGGTGGTCAAAAACAACGTGTTGCTATTGCGCGAGCTTTAAGTTGCTCTACCAAAATTTTATTATGTGATGAAGCTACATCAGCTTTAGATCCGGAAACCACCCAGTCAATTTTAGCGTTATTAAAAAAAATCAATCAAATTTATAATATCACGACGATCATTGTGACGCATGAAATGGATGTAATTAAATCAATTTGTCATAGATTGGCGGTTATGGAACAAGGTAAAATCATTGAAACTACTGCAATAACAGAAATCTTTGATACTCCTAATAGTATTGCCAGACATATGTTATACAATCAAATTAGCCCACAATTACCACCATGTTTAACTCATAGACTCTCTAATGTAAATAATCACCGACCATTATTACGCTTATTATTCCAAGGTACAACAGCAACTATACCTTTTATTAGTCAAACCAGCAGAAAATTAAATGTAGATATTAATATTTTATTAGCCAATATTGATAAATTTAATGGTGTTACTTGTGGTGTATTAATTATTGAGCTACATGCCAATAATGATTTATTACAAGAATTTATTATTTGTTGTAAATTAACCAAACTTATTGTGGAGATTTTAGGATATGTTAATGACAATGAGCTATGAAATATTCATAGCAACCCTAGAAACTTTATACATGGTAACTATAAGTACTATATTTGCCATCTTACTAGGTTTACCGATTGGTACCTTACTCTTCTGCAGCAATACTATCAATCCCAATAAAAATATGAGTAATTTCATTAATAATATCATTAATATTAGTCGATCAATTCCATTTATTATATTATTAGTTGCATTAATTCCGATTACACGTTTTATAGTTGGCACTTCAATTGGTATACACGCTACAATTGTGCCATTAACACTAGGAGCAACACCATTTTTTGCAAGATTAGTTAGCAACGTCTATACAGAATTACCTTATGGTTTAATCGAAACCGGTTTTTCTTTAGGAGCTACTACATGGCAACTAATCAGATATATATTATTTCCCGAAGCTTTACCAGCATTAATTCAAGCTATTACTATAACTGCAATCACTGTGCTCAATTATTCGGCAATGGCTGGAACTGTAGGCGGTGGTGGTTTAGGGGATTTAGCTATTAGATATGGTTATCAACGATTTAATATGATAATTATGTTTATCACTATTGTTATATTAGTTATAATCGTACAATTATTACAAATCATCGGGGATTATTATGCTAAACGTTGTAACCACAAGTAAATATGTTATCAAATTTTTATTTTTAATAATAATTTCTATGAATATATCGTCATGCAATCATAAAGAAGATAATGTTTTAAAAATTGGTACTATTGCTGGAGCAGAAACAGAGTTAGCTTTAGTTGGTCGTGACGTTGCGCAAAAACAATACGGTTTAAAAGTACAAATCATTGAGTTTAATGATTTCAACTTACCAAATGTTGCATTACAAGATGGTAGTATTGACGCTAATATTTATCAGCATTTACCTTATTTGCAATCTACTATTAAAGCTTACGGTTATAATTTAGAATCTATCGGTAAAACTTTTATATATCCTGTAGCCATCTATTCAAAAAAATATAAAACAATACAACAATTACCACAGCATGCAATTATTGCAATACCTAATGATCCCAGCAATGAATCTCGCGCACTCTTGCTATTAGAGCACGCTGGATTATTAAAATTAAATTATAACAACGCACACAGCGCTGGATTATCCGATATAATCAGCAACCCCAAAGCACTACAAATTAAAGAATTAGATGCGGCGCAATTACCAAGAATATTAATTGATGTTGATGCGGCAATTATTAATACTACATTTTCCGCAGAAGCGGGCTTAAAACTAGATCAAGATAGTATATTTATCGAAAGATCTGATTCACCATATGCCAATATTATTGTTATAAATAAAAATAGCACTAAAAAACAACAGCTGCAGCTATTTGTAAAAGCCATGCAATCAGATGCTGTAAAAATCAAGGCCCAACAATTATTTGGTGACGCCGCAATTTCCGCTTGGTAATAATATATTATACAGAATTTGAAATCAGTCTATAATTACAATATAAAAGGTATTTATTGTTAATTAATAAAGACTAGGAGATAATTATGTTTACTGAGCAAAATTTACAAATAACATTTCTCAATAAATTATATAAAGAACAAATTCCGGTGTCAATTTTTTTAATCAATGGCGTCAAATTGCATGGCACTATTGATGGCATTGATGAAAATATCATCATGTTAAAGGGTGCAATAACGCAAATGATTTACAAGCATGCAATTTCTACAGTGGGACCAACAAAAAATGAATAATATTAATGAAATTTCATTACATAAAAAATTAATAGATTTATTAACAGCTTTAAATTATAGCAGTAAAAATATAATAAAAGGCTGTTGTTTGGGATTCACTTTACGCTGGATAGAAGCATGCCTATTAGACCAAATTAATGTATTTGACAAACGCATGCAAAAAATACTGCAATCAGATATCAGTGAGCTCATTAATAATATTGATAAAGTTAAAGAAAAAATCAAAAACAAACAAGAAATCACTGCTGATGAACAAGAATTATTAGATATAATAGCTTTTTGTGACAGTTTGATGTTGTATCAAAGCCCAAGAGATTATAATCAATTATTTAACAATCAATCTATATCACAACGTGATTTACTAGAAATTATACCCATAGCATCTTCAGATGAAGTATTACAGAATAATGGTTTGAATCGCATATTTTCAGAAAAAAACCTTACTCCCAATCAATTATCAAGATATTTAAACATATTTTCTGTCATTCTTGATCAATTACCCACTACTAAACAAGTACCATTTTTATTAGGATCAGCAACGCATGC
>CAXNCW010000036.1:0-8114 GCA_964200955.1 Legionellaceae bacterium | reverse complement strand
ATACCAGCGCCACCCACATAATTTTCTTGTGCATCCAACCGCACACTCAATGTTGGTGTTTTAATTTGACCACCAATAACATTGGTATAAGTCATACCGTCAACTATGGTATCACCAATAACATGAATAGTAATCGCTTTAGATGTGTTTAAACTATCAATTAACTCCTTGATTGATAGTCCCTCCATTTCCATCAAAGATGATAATTTTTCTAGACGCAGCATAGGTTCTTCAAGATTAATTAATTTCGATGACGAATATACTACGTCACCTGGTGTAAACAACATTTCTCCACCATAACTTTCTAATAATTTTTGTTCTTCTTGAGTTTTTTTCGGTTTACTTTGTCCTGCGTATTCATATCCTTTAGCAAAAAAATCGGGCTGTAATAGTTCAATGTTAGTCAGTGGTGTCGCATTTTTATCAATAATGACATAATCTACCATTTCAAAAGCTGCAAGATTAGCTGCACGAATGTGTTGAGGAATATGAGGTCGATATTGTCCTTTATTAATATGACGATCAGCTGTCAAACTCGCAATCAAAATATCTGCTTTTCCTTTAGCATACATTAAATGACGCATATGACCTGGATGCACTACATCAAAAACACCATGACACATTACAACTGTTTTTTGACGCGGGAATGGTTTTATTAATGTGGCAAGCTCTTCAATGGTTTTAATTTTATGTTGATAACGATTTAAAAACATATCTAACACTCCGTGTTTATATAAATAATACTTGCTAACTCAAATACTCAAACCACGTTTCTGTTGCTGTAGCAATCGAACCTTTATCCCATAAAGGCGCATCTTGCCAATGATGAATTTCCGCCAACATTTTTTGCACACCATCAGCAAACATAACTTCTGGATGCCAACCCAATTCGGTAGTGATTTTCGTTAAGTCAGCCCAAGTACACTCAGGCTCTCCTGGACGTCTTGGTAAATAATCAATAGAATAGGTGCTATCAGCACTTAACAAATCAACTAAATAATTAATTGATTGGGGTTTACCTGCACCAATATTCCACACTTTGCCTACCAGATCAGTTTCTGCCGCAGCTAAAAATGCATTGGCTACATCAGTAACATATAAAAAATCACGCGATTGCGTTCCATCACCAACTACAGTATAAGGTTTTTTCAATAATTTTTGTTTCAAAAACACACCAAATACTGCTCCATAAGCACCAGTAGTTCTCACACGAGTACCATAAGCGTTAAAAATACGTACTGAATTGACAGGTAATCTATAAACTTGGTTCCAATGAAACGCCGCGCACTCGCCTTGATATTTAGACAAGGCATAAGGATATTGTGGATTAATACAATGCAACTCATTAGTCGGTGTTGCTGCTAAACCATAACAAGAAGACGATGCTGCATAAACCAATTTTTTTACTTTAGCAGCTCGAGCCGCTTGCAAAACATGTACTGTACCGAGCACATTAGTTTCCATATAGCGCAAAGGTTCTTCAATTGAAGGGACAATATCACCAATTCCTGCAAAATGAAAAACATATTGAGCTTGTTTGAATAATACAGAATCTGGCTGCAACTTTAATATATCCAGTTGTTCAAAATGAAAATTTGGATTATTGGCATGTTGTATAAAATTTTTCTCATGGCCACCTAGCAAATTATCAATAACTCGAACTTCATAGCCTTGAGCTAACAACAAATCAACCATATGACTACCAATAAATCCAGCACCACCAGTAACAACAGCAATCTGGTGATTCATTATGCTACTTCCAACGACTGAATACGTTTAACATTAAAATAGCGATCATCACTCATGCTTTCAGGGATCCTGCCTGCACGAAATGCCACGCATAAATCACGCACAGCATCATCTACTGAATACTTGGGTACAAATCCTAAGCAACGTTTAATCTTGTCGGAATTAATATGATAAGAACGATTATCATTAGACTCTGTCATTTCGATCGCCAATGGGGAATGCTCGGAAAACTCTTGTTCTACCACTCGTTTCACAACATAAGCAATTTCTTTAATAGACATATTGTCATAACCCGCATTAAATATTTCACCAGCAATTTTTTCTTTAGGCACAGTTAACAAGAGTTTGTACAAATCACACATATCTTGAATGTGTAAATTAGGTCGTAATTGCTCTCCACCGAACACCATGATTTTTTTATTAGTTACTGCATGATTTGTCAAAATATTAACGCTTAAATCAAGACGCAATCGCGGCGCATAACCACAAATCGTTGCCGGACGAATCGTAACACAAGTAAAATTATCATCCATGTGTTTAAACAACAATGGCTCGCACATGCCTTTGTATTTATTATATAAAGTTAAAGGAACCAATGGATGATCTTCAGTGACATTAGGCTTATCAGATACACCGTAAACAGAGCTAGACGAAGCATAAATAAATCGTTGGACCCCGGCTTTTTTGGCGACAATAACCATAGGTTCAAAAGCATTTAAATTAATAGAGGTACTGAGCGCCTCATCTAATACAAAACTTGCATCATTTGAAATACAAGCAAGACTAATTACCGTCTTAACACCTTTGCAAACACGTTCCAAATGGGCTGTATTTCGGATATCTCCTTCGATAATTGTTAAATTAGGATGTTTTTTTGGTAGAAAATCATCTCCAAAAAATAACGCATCATAAATAGTAACTTGGTAACCTAATTGCAGCAGTTGAGGCGTGAGTAAGCTGCCGACGTAACCGGCTCCGCCAGTAATTAAAACATGATCCATTGATTTGCATCCTTACTGATTGATTAAAAATCCATAATTATATACTTATTATAACATCCCCAGCACCCAAACAATGCAGCACTCCATCTACATCCTCTATACACAATTGACTTTTTACATCAACTCCGCGCATATAACCACTTATAGCCTGATTCCCATTATTAACTGTAATAAAGTTACCATATAAATAATCGACTTTATTCCAATCATCTAAAAAATATTGAAAACCTAAATCTAAAAATAGATTAACATAATTATTGGTACTAGCAATTAATTTCGCTAATAAAATATTACGATCAAAATATTGTCCATGAATATCGTATAAGGAACACCACGATTGAGTATTATATGAATTATTTGGATCTGTTGGTAACGCAGTATTAACGTTCAAACCCACACCCACAATAATTTCTGTAGACTGTGAATTTTTATGACTTCGAGTTAATTCAATTAACACCCCAGCTAATTTTTTATGCTGCCATAATAAATCATTGGGCCATTTAACTTTAATGTCTTGCGTAAATTGATATTCTTGTAAACTATTTAAAATAGCCAGACTTATCACTAAACTTAAACCAGATAAATTGTTTAAATTACAAGGCGCCTGCCAATACCCAGAAAAATAAATATTTTCGCCAAAAGGCGAATACCACTCACGATTGACTTTGCCACGCCCTGCTGTTTGCATTTCGGCACAACAAAAAATTAATTTTGATGAATTATCATGCAAATTTTTAATAAAATTATTAGTTGAATCCACTATATCTAAACAATAACAATCATATGGTTGTTGCCAACCTAATTTTAATAAATTTTTATGAATTTCTTGTTGATTTAATGGGATCATAAGATAAATTTATATAGGATTACCACTATCAATAAAATAATGCTGCAAATCATATTTCAAGGCTAAATGCTGACCTAATGCTTGAATACCAAACAATTCAGTGGCATGATGACCACAAGAAAAATAGTGAATACCAAGCTCCTGAGCTTGGTAAAAAGTACGTTCGGCAACTTCCCCACTTAAAAACAGATCAGCTCCTAATGCTGCCGCCTGCTCAATAAAATCATAAGCACTGCCAGTACACCAAGCCATTTTATGTATAACCAGATCAGATTTACCCAAAATAACAATTGGATCTCGATGAAACACCGTGCTACATAATAATTGCAATTGTGCAATAGCAATGGGTTTTGCAAATTCACCATACCACAATAAATTAGGAACACCAGCAGCTGTATGACAACTTTTAACTTGAATATTTAATTTGTTAGCTACACAAATGTTATTACCAATTTCTAAATGACAATCTAATGGCAAATGGTATGCAAATAAATTCATACTCGATGCTAATAACGCTGCAATACGCGCGCGTTTCATGCCCGTAATAATCGTATCTTCACCACGCCAAAACAATCCGTGATGCACCAATAATGCATCGGCTTGTAATTGCTGCGCCTGTTTAATTACATCTTGGGATATAGTGACTGCAGTGCAAATATTTTTAATATTAGTTTTACCACTAACTTGCAGGCCATTATAAATGTGATCTTTAAATTGCTCACACGCAAGATATTGCTGCAAATATTGAGCGAATTGCTGATTAGTAACGGACACGAAATAAGTTCCTATTCTTATTTAGCGCAATCAAAAATAGGAGCTTATCTTGTGCAAATTCCTTAATAATCATTAGATTGAAACACGCTGAATATCAGCTCCTAATAGAGATAACTTTTCTTCAATCCGCTCATAACCACGATCCACATGATAAATACGTTCGACCGAAGTCTCCTCTTCTACAGTTAATCCCGCCAGAATCAAACTGGCAGAGGCACGCAAATCTGTTGCCATAACTGGAGCTGCAGTTAATTTTTCAATACCATTAATAATGGCAGTATTACCATTTAAACGAATTTTTGCACCCATACGTTGTAATTCATGAACATGCATAAAACGATTTTCAAATATAGTTTCAGTAATCGATGAATTACCATCAGCTATAGAATTTAATGCCATAAATTGTGCTTGCATATCAGTCGCAAGGCCCGGATATGGTGCGGTAATAATATCAACCGCTACTGGTCTTAAATTATTCATATTTAATGTGACCCAATCTTCACCTATTGATAATTCGGCGCCAGCTTCTTCAAATTTACATAGCATTGATAATAAATGATCAGGTCTAACTTTACGTACCGTAACCTTACCACGAGTGATGGCGCCCGCAGCAAGATAAGTACCAGCTTCGATGCGATCGGGCATCACACTATAACTACCACCAGCTAAAGAATTCACCCCTTCAATTTCAATGGTTGATGTGCCGGCGCCATGAATATTTGCACCCAAGTGATTTAAAAAATTCGCTAAATCCACAATTTCAGGTTCACGCGCAGCATTTTTAATAATAGTTTTACCTTCAGCTAACACTGCAGCCATAATAATATTTTCAGTACCAGTTACGGTTATCACATCAAACACTAATAATTTGCCTTGTAGGCGACCTTTTTTACATTCGGCAATAATATAACCATTATTAACCTCAATATCTGCACCCATGGCTTTCAAAGCTTTTAAATGTAAATCTACTGGACGAGTACCAATAGCACAACCACCAGGCAATGATACACACGCTTTACCAAAACGTGATAATAATGGTCCCAAAACTAAAATTGAGGCACGCATAGTTTTAACTAATTCATAAGAGGCAGTAAAATTATTCACATAACTGGCATCGACTTGCACATTCATTTTTTCATCAATCATTAAATGTGCACCGAGTTGGCCTAAAAGTTCCATCATCGTCGTTACATCACGCAAATGCGGTACATTAGAAATCGTGACATGATCGCCGGCTAATAAAGTTGCAGCCATAATCGGCAAAGCAGAATTTTTTGCCCCTGAAATTAAGACTTCACCATTTAAAGTTTTACCGCCATGAATGACTAATTTATCCATTTTTCTGCTCCCATTCATTTACAGTCAAAGCATTAATATTAATTGCATGCAATTTACCAGCAGTAATCCAATCTTGTAATTTACTATAAACCCATTTGTGTCGATTAACGCGCGATTGTTGTAAAAAAACATCGCTCACCACTGTAATTTGGTAATGATAACCATCACCACTAACTTGCACAAATTTAACTTCTGACAGCGCAAATCTTGTTTCTATTTCTGCGTTATCTATCATTTGATTTTACATCCATTCCTAACAACAAATTTTTAACCCCACAAAATTCTGCTAATGCAGTAGTTAGTGTCGGCATATTAATAATCTGACAATTTAAACCTAAATTATAACAGATTCTTTTCGCTTCTAATAAAAATGATAATCCAGCGCTATCACACTGCTCAATGCTATTTAAATCAATAATAATATTTTGTTGCTGCGTATGCTCACAATAATTCAAAAACGCCGTGCGATCATGGTGCACCGTCATAAAAGTCATATTTTTTATTGGAGTAAATATTTGTTGCGCATTCATATAACTTTTGCCTGAGAATTATTACGCATTTCTTTAATCAATTCTTTCATATTCGAATTTTTTAAAACTCCAGCAAATTGTGATTTAAAACTTTCTAATAAACTAATACCTTCGACGCTTAAATCATAAATCTTCCAAGTATTATTGATATGAATCAAATTATAACTTAATGGAATTTCTTTTCCATTCGGTCGAATAATTAAACTATTAAGACGCAAAAACCGTTGATTAAGTGCATCACGTATCGGTAAAAACTTTACGGTTTCATTAGTATATTCAACTAATGGGCTCGCATAAGTTCTAATCACCAATTGTGTAAAAACCTCAGCAAACTGTTGACGTTCATCAGGGGTCGATGTCGTCCATGCTTGTCGTCCTAGAACCGAGCGCGACATACCGACAACATCTACGTGTGGTAAGATATATTGCTTGACCGCACGAAATACAATGTCAGGGTGGTTATGCAATTGTATTTTATTTTCTTGCAAAACCGTCAAAATTTTATTTGCTGATTGCTCGACCATTGGCAATGGCGACACATTTGCCCAAATTTTTAAACTCAAACACAGTAAGAAAATTATATTAATAATACGTAATTTATTCATATTTATCCAATTTTTAAAATACTAACAAGATCTCAATCAAAAATGGTAAGTTATTTTTTGTGAGATCCCTAAACTGTAGTACGAGTAATCGCACAAAACCCTGGAGTGCTACCTTGCGCCTGTCCAAGCATAACACAATATTTTTTATTACAATCATTTAAATTATTGTTCAAGATATCTTTTAAAGCAAGGTTCAGTTTCGGATAAGGCACATGTATATTCCACATGCCATCTTTTTTTTCAGTAATTAAAACAAATTGCGAAATTGGCAAAGCTACTCCAGCAAGATTACGCCATCCGGCTATCGAACCCCGCACCACATCATAACCTTTTAAAGTTACCGAATAAAAACCACTACCGTTATGAAAATCACATAACACTGCCGTCAATGGATGTGTAGATTTTTGTTCTTTACTTAACCAAAGTTGGCGAAACCATGCATGCGATGCAGTAACAAATTCATCATGACCCTTGCCACTGATATTTACATGGCCATTTAATCTACCGGTTTGCCCAATTAATAATTCGACACCATTTAATAAATTTTGTTGTTTATTTGCTTTGCCATCTGGCTGCCCCAACATATCAACTTTAAAATTAAAACCTTTACTATCAGGATTTTTGACACCAAAAATCCAGCTATTATTAATCACATTAAATTGTAAAAATGCATGCCCCACTTGCCACAGCATATGATCCGGATCATCTATAGTAGTTTTACTTTCTTCATACAATAAAATTTTATTTTTTTGTGCATCAATTAGTGTCGCAATTGCATAAAATTTATTATGCACCCGATTCATTTGAAAAAAATAATGATACGGATCATTGTTTTCATTAATTACATTGCCATAAAATACCCAGCTAGCATTCTGAGAATTAATCGATTCACTCCAACCAACATGACAAAGTATACACAAAACCAATAACATTAACCCATTAACAAACTTCATTTAAATCGCCTAATCGTTTAAAAAACATCAGCCAGAATTCATCTGACAAATGTGCATCAATCCGTAAATAAAACCAATTAGAATCAGCAAAATCTTTGCATTTTATCGCATCTTTTTCTGTCATTATTAAATTTTTTTCAGAAAATTGAAATTCATTTTTAACAAAAACATGATGATCAGAGAAAGGATATTCATGAATAATTAAACCTAATTGCTTCAACATCAAAAAAAATCTCTGCGTATTACCAATCGCCGCAACCGCAGCAACTGGCTGTTGTTGGAAACAATTAATACTAACTTTATTACCATCTTTTATA
>CAXNCW010000035.1:0-8221 GCA_964200955.1 Legionellaceae bacterium | reverse complement strand
TGCTATTTGATTAATTAATTTCGTATATTTTTTGATTAATTTTATTTGTTTTTGTTCGATAATCAAAGTATTCATGAATATTCTCCTTGAAGTCCTTGATTGATATTCTTATATTCTAATTATATTATATAAAAACAAACTTTGAGAATAATATTGAATATTGTTAAAAATTAATACTTATTTTTGTCTTTTCATAGCATCAAAAAATGCTGCATTGGTCTTATGGTTCGCCAAAGGCGACATTACCTGGCATAGAATTGGATAAAACTCAGCAAATAGAATGCATTGAGCATGTTAAAACTTTTTGGCCGAGCGTAAAAAACATGAGCGTTTACATCGTGGTTAAAATCGCCTAACCCATTCTATGGATTGCGCTTATGATTTTCTTAAAGAAGCAGCTGAACTCGGTTATACATTAAGTTCAACAACTAAGCAGCCCATTAGTTTATTAGATGATTATGGCGCTAGCATCTTAAATACAGCAATGGCTGATGCGCTTGTCAGCAATGTGCCACATCCGAACGCGGTGCGCATTAGTTTACAATGTTTATTAGATGAACGCAGCAATCACCGGCAATATCGTTAACCGTATCTAGCAATAAACATCTTAATGAGCTGGTAATAAAATCACATAAGTTTAGGTATCTGGTATTGTTGGAAAAAACTTGAGAGGTTTATTGGTGATCCAGCTTCTAGGGCGCCATTGATCAATACAGGATAATTATGTATAAATTTATTTACAGCATTATTAAGATAAAATATTTGTGTAAGCTTATTCAATGGTTATTGTTGTTTATGATTTAATTTTGATTAAAATACAATCAATAAAGTTAAATATTAAAAAAATGTGTAATGCAATGATGTTATTTGATTAGAAAAATTAATATACATTTAGAGCTTTTCTGGATTGCTTCACGCTACGCGTTCGCAAAGAGACGGAGCTGAAGTAAGAATTATTTAATTTGAGCGGGAATTGCTGTCATTTAATACTTTTGTTATTTCGGTAAATCTATTATTATCTGTTGTTGCGGCCATCGGTTTTTCTCCTTTGTTATTATTGTGAGATATTAACCGATTGTCGCTTAATTGTTAATTTAATAAGCTAAAATAAATTTACAGAAACAATGTTACACTAACATTTTGGCTGGCATTGAGTTACACCACATGTTCAGAAAAGGACAACATAACCACTCGTCCAGTCAGACTATTTTTGAACAGTTTTATGGACTTGAGGCATAAACTCTCCCAAAATTCCTGTGGTTCACGTCCGTAATAATTTTTGCGACAGAACCTTTATTTGACACAGTTCCGTGAACACTCACGACCTGCAAGCACTTCTGGAAAAACCAGAGATTGTCAGATCAAGCCTGAGATGCTACAACTAAATGCAATCTTTTATTGCGATAGTCACAAATTATAATTATTTTTGTAGATTATTATTATCAGCATCTTCATCGTCTTTACTTAATAAATGAGGTATAGTTAATTTATCCACAGACGCTTTGTTCAAGGGTTCCGATAAATGATAAAATAATTTATGAAAAAATAACATTATTTTCTGCATAAAACTTATTGGTATATTAGAATGATCAGCAACAAGTTTGGTATATGATTTTTTTAAATTATGCAAATTATCTTTTGGCACATTATTTGGATCATAACATTCATTAAAAATATATTTCCGTAGTAATTCCTTGGTTTTGTTGACAAACTGATTGCAATGCTCTTTATCTTGAGTTCTATAGTGATGATTGTACTTAATATTGTTTTGACAATCTAAAAAAGCATCATAATATGGCAATAATTTCACTAGTGAATCAAGATCAATATTATTTTTATTGCTAGCATTATTACTTTTCTGGTTTTGTGATTGCAATTCAAGTTTTTTTAAATCAAATTTTGTTTTGTTTAATAATTTATTAAACTCATCATCATTATGTGTTTCTAATAATGATTTTAAGTTTTCAAATGTCATTCCGATCATTTCCGGATTATCTTTCAAAAATTTCATAATTTTATTGAATTTTTGATTATCTGCTGATAATGATTCTGGAAACAGAAGATTAATATTTTGGTTATATTGCTGTTGATCAAAGCTTTTTGCTTTCCCGTTTAAATACTTATTTACAATTTCTGCAAATAAAAATTGCATTTTCAGCATATTAATCTCATATAACGTTTTATTTTGTTTTTTCTTATCAAAACTAGTATAGTAACTTAACAAATTGTCATAATTAAAAATTTTCTTTACGTTATTTATAATTGTTTGATCTGTCGTTAAAAACTCTATATTATCTATAATTGGTTTAATATTTTTTTTATCAATCATAAGTTCATTCTTAATATAGTCGGATACAACATCTATTTGTTTATTAATATATGTTTTTATATTGCTATACTTATTTGATTCTTCTTGAGATTTGATGTTACATAAATATTTAACATCAAATCTCATGTTCCAGATTTGTGTGATGAATAGATTAGATCTAAGTGAGTTAAGTGAGTCTATTTGATAAAATAAATTTTCCATATCCTCGTATGAATAATTATTTAATATATGTTCTTTTAATAACTTTATATTTTGTGACCAAGAGTTAGAGTTTGTAATAAGATGATTTATCAAGTACAGAGTCTTTTTTTTAGATTCTTGATTTACATTATTCATTAATATCTTCTTTGAGGTCTTTGATTGATATTCTTATATTTTAATTATATTATATAAAAACAAACTTGGAGAATAATATTGAATATTATTAAAAATTAATACTTATTCTTGTCTTTTCATAGCATCAAAAAATTCTACATTGGTCTTATGATTGCGCATATGCTCAATTAAAAACTCAATAGCATCACATTCATCCATCGATTGCAGTATTTTACGTAAAATCCATGTACGGTGTAAATCTTCAGGAGTTAATAGTAAATCTTCACGTCGTGTGCCTGAGCGATTAATGTTAATTGCTGGAAATATACGTTTTTCAGAAACATTACGGCTTAAATGGATTTCCATATTTCCTGTGCTTTTAAATTCTTCATAAATTACTTCATCCATTTTGGATCCAGTATCAACTAAAGCTGTAGCTATAATCGTTAGACTACCGCCTTCTTCAATATTACGCGCAGCTCCGTATAAACGTTTTGGTCGTTGCAGGGCATTTGCATCTACACCACCAGTTAAAACTTTTCCTGATGATGGTATCACTGTATTATAAGCTCTCGCTAATCTGGTAATAGAATCTAATAAAATTACTACATCGCGCTTATGTTCCACTAACCGTTTTGCTTTTTCAATTACCATTTCTGCCACTTGTACATGGCGATTTGCAGGTTCATCAAATGTACTGGCAATTACTTCGCCTTTTACAGATCGCTGCATTTCAGTAACTTCTTCAGGTCGTTCATCAATTAATAAAACAATTAAATAACACTCTGGATATTTTTTTGCAATGGAATGAGCAATATTTTGTAACATAATAGTTTTACCAGCTTTTGGAGGTGAGACTATTAGTCCACGTTGTCCCATGCCAAAAGGTGCACATAGATCAACAACTCTTGCAGTTAAATCAGCAGTGCTACCATTTCCTTGTTCCATAATTAAGCGTTGTGTTGCAAATAAAGGTGTAAGATTTTCAAATAAAATTTTACTTTTAGTGCTATCAGGAGAATCAAAATTAACTTGATCAACTTTTAATAAGGCGAAATATCGTTCGCTATCTTTTGGTGGTCGAATTTTTCCATATACGGTATCGCCGGTGCGTAAACCAAAACGTCTAATTTGACTGGGTGAAACATAAGTATCATCTGGTCCAGCTAAATAGGAGTCATCGTCTGAGCGTAGGAATCCAAATCCATCTGGCAGTACTTCTAAAACACCGCCGCCCCAAATATCTTCACCTTTATTCGCGTGTGCTTTTAATATAGCAAATAAAAGATCTTGTTTGCGCATTCGCGATGTGTTATCAATTTCCATTTCCACAGCGATATTTACTAAATTGGCAATAGGCAATTGCTTAAGTTCTCTAAGATTCATACTTCTCACTTGATGTGTTGATTAAATAATATGCGGATATAATCCATGATTTGATCTGATTCGTTATATTAACTATATGCGAAGCTATTAATTAACATAACGCTCTTATTATGTATTTATTTTGATAAAATATCCAGATAAATTTTTATTTAATTATATTAAATATGACCTTCAATAAAAGCACTTAATTGTGTTTTGGATAAAACACCCATTTTTGTTGCTTCAGCCTGACCATTTTTAAATAAAATTAAAGTAGGAATACTCATTACGCCGTATTTAGCCGCTAACTGAGGGCTGTTGTCGATATTGATTTTTCCAAAAACTATTTGTTCGCCGTGTAATTGTGCAACTTCCGCAAAAATTGGTGCTAAAGTGCGACATGGCCCACACCATTCTGCCCAAAAATCAATTAATATTGGTTTTGTAGAATTTAAAACTTCATTTTCAAAATTATCTTCATTGATTATTCTTATATGTTCGCTCATTGATGCTCCTTATTATAAATCGCCATAAATTGCTTGCATTAAGCTTAACGCAGCAATAGCAGCAGTTTCAGTACGTAAAATTCGTATACCTAATTTTAATGGTACAAAGTTCATTGTCATGATAGCAGTTAATTCATCAGCATGAAATCCCCCTTCAGGACCAATGATTAGATTAATTGTTGTTTGTGATTGTGGATGCTCCCTCCATGATTTTCCTATATGTGGTTCTAGAACATAACTATTACCATTATATGATTGTTTTAATACATTATTCAATGTTATTGGTTCATAAATAATTGGAATTTGATTGCGTCCACATTGTTCACATGCGGCTATTGCGATAGCTAACCATTGTTGATATTTTTTATGTAATTGCTCTTTTTTACATAGAGTATATTGCGTTAATAATGGTGTAATGCTTGTTACTCCTAATTCTACTGCTTTTTGTATGATTAATTCCATACGTTTGCCTTTTGGTATGGCTTGAATTAAATTAATATTACAAGGTGATTCACGATTAATATATTTTTTATTTAAAATCTCAATCGTGGTTAATTTTTTGCTTACTGTAATTATTTTAGCTTGATATTCATAATCATTGGCAAAAATAATTAATTCATCATCAATTTGCATACGTAATACCGTAGAAATATGTTTGGTATTGTTATCATTTAAGTTAATAGTTGTATGAATTTGATGATTGCCTAATTGATATATACGTATACTTCTCATAATAAATGATTTTCGCTAAATTTTTGGTATAAATTCTGTTAATGATTGATCATATCATGCTAAATGTGATAAAACTATATGTTAGGAACGTGCCTGACATATAGTTCCTTATCAATTTTATAACATCGAGGCTTAGCTCTTGGCACTGGCAGAACAAATAAGTCGGTTTAATAATCTTAATGAATGGTTTAATTCACCGCAGGGAGATTGTATTGCTCAAGCTATCAATGAAGAATTATTGCATTTACAAGATATTTTATATGGTAATATTTTAATTCAACTTGGTAGTTGCGGTGATAATTTATGGTTATCTTCATTAAGATTTAATTACAAATGGTTGTTTAAGCCGCAAATAGCTCATGGTAATATACATTGCGCATCAATTTTAAATCAATTACCAATCGATAGAAATAGTGTCGATTGTATTGTTTCCCCCTTTACTGTCGATGCCTTTAAAAATCAAGATCTGCTGTTAGATGAAATTGATCGAGTTCTGAAACCGATGGGTTATGTGATTTTTATTGGTATTAATTTATTGAGTTTCTGGGGAATGTGGAGCAAATTATCTAAATATAGTTGTTTTGGTATTTTTAAAGGTTTTCCTAAAGTAGCTCTGTCTTTGAAGCACACAATGCTGCACCGAGGTTATGGCCAATGTTATTATAATGCTTTTTATTTTTTACCACCGATTGGGAAAAAATATTTTTTAGATAAGCTAGCATTTTTAAATCAAATGGGTAAAATGGTTTCAATAATGCCATCAGCATTATATTGTTTAGTAATGCAAAAATATGTTGATGGATATACGGATCCGTTGTTTGCTATTGATAATAAGAAATTATCTAATGCAGTATTCTTGCATTCTGCTTATTCGATTGAAAGTAATAATAGTATATCTAAAAAACAATAGGGCTAAAAATGTCAATTCCAAAGAATATTAAAGAAATTTATGAAAAATCTACTTTACTCTATACATATAATGAAGTAGAGGCTGCTTTAGATCGCATGGCAATTAAAATTCAAAATAAATTACATGATAAAAATCCAGTAATTATTTGTGTAATGATTGGCGGATTAGTGCCTATGGGAAATTTATTATTACGTTTAGATTTTCCTTTAGAAGTGGATTACGTGCATGCGACTCGCTATAAAGGCGCAACCTCTGGTGGTGAGTTGACTTGGAAAATTAAACCTACCATTGATTTGGCACATCGGACCGTATTAATAGTAGATGATATTCTAGATGGTGGGTTAACTTTGGCAGCTATCATTGATGAATTGAAGTTGTTAAATGTTGCTGAAATATATAGCGCAGTATTAGTAGATAAAAAAAATAAACGCTCACCTCATGGACTACGGAATGCTGACTTTGTTGGATTAAATGTTGATGACAAATATATTTTTGGATACGGCATGGACTATAAGGAATATCTGCGTAATGCACCAGGAATCTTTGTTATTTCTGATGATTTAATGGTAGAGTAATATTATTATTTTTATTGTTAATTTGTATATATTGATAAAAAATACCAATTAAATATTTGATATCAGTAGTATCAGTGCTGATGGATTTCATACCGGATCTAATTGCATTTGCGAGTTCATGATTTTCTAATACTTTAGTTACAAATGGCGCGAGAGTTCCTCGATTTTTCTGTATTTCTAATTCGTTCCATTTTCTTTGTAGATAATTTATAGAAAAATGATAGGTGGTAGTAGGTATTTTAATTTGTTGTAGTTGATGATCTAATGTTTCACGAGTTTGCCCGAGTAATAACAATAATTTAAAAGTTTCCATGATATGGCCGTCATCTAATAATGGTCGCCAAAATGTAAATGTATTCGTACGATTTATATGGGTTCCTTTTTGTACTATAGCATTTTTTACATAATCCCATAAAGAATTAAATAAATCAGACTGCCACTGCTTTTGCGTAGACATTGTTGTTATAATTGAGGGCGATGAATTTTTATTTCTCATGACAACCCCTTTGAGTAATTTATAATCTATATTTTAAATTATAGAACACAATAGGGGTTTTGTAACTCAAATAACGTTTTAATTGATATATTATCTCTTCGAGTACTGTGTTGCACGTCGAGCTTTATGTAAACCAACTTTTTTACGTTCAACACGTCTGGAGTCACGAGTTAATAAATTACGCGTACGTAATTTTCTACGCATAGAATCCATAGACACTACGCCGCCAACAATTAAATCTTGTTCATCGAACTGTACTAATGCACGCGCAATACCCAGTCTGATTGCTCCTGCTTGACCAGAAGTCCCGCCACCTTTTACTGTCGCATAAACATCAAAATGACCAATGAGTTCCACAGCCTCAAAAGGTTGATTAACTAACATTGAGGCTGTTTTAATACTAAAATATTCACCAATAGGAAGGTCATTTATAATGATTTTTCCATTGCCTGGACGTAAAAACACGCGAGCAATAGAACTTTTTCTACGACCTGTGCCATAATATTGCTCTATTTTTTTTTGCATAACTTATTAATCCTCAATTTTTAGCAATTTTGCTTGCTGCGCTGTATGTGGGTGTTGATCTCCAACATAAAGTTTCAATTTTTTAAACATCTGCCGACCTAATTTATTTTTAGGCAGCATACCCTTAACCGCTAATTCTAGTATACGCGCAGGATTTCTTGATTGTAATTTATTAAAGGTTTCAGATTTAATTCCACCAGGATAACCAGTATGACGATAATAAATTTTATCTGTAAACTTATCACCTGTTACTTTGATTTTTTCAATATTGATAACAATTATATAGTCACCAACATCTAAATGGGGAGTGTATTCAGGTTTATTTTTGCCGCGTAAATAATGTGCAATTTTTGCTGCAAGTCGTCCTAAGATACAATCTGTTGCATTGATAACATACCAATCATGTTGAATTTCATGAGCTTTGATACTAAAAGTTTTACATAAATCTTGTGTTTTCATATATGACCT
>CAXNCW010000034.1:0-8426 GCA_964200955.1 Legionellaceae bacterium | reverse complement strand
TAAAAAAGCTTACGTGCAGTTATCGGAAAACATATTCACAGGTCAAAAACATGACAAAAAAGATCAATTAGATCTGTTTGAGATCGCCATGCTATACAATGATCGACTAACCATAGAACAGTTAAAGGACAAAGGATTCAGACCCGCTGTAAATGTAAAAAAATCATACCCCATCATGTATGAGAAACATTTTCAAAAATACACGATTAAAAATTCACAAATGGTGAATAAGGAAATCCAAATGTATGGCGTTGATCATCGAACGGCCATGAACTATACACCCCTGATGGCGGCTATTCATGCAGGAAATGTGAATTTGATTCATGAAATTCTTGAAATGGGGCCGTCATTAGAAGCAAAAGATTCTCTGTTTAGAAATCCATTACAATTGGCCATATACCAAACCATTCAATCAAAAAAAAATTTAGCACCCATGCTAGCTGGCGTTTATAATCGTATTACTACAGACAGCATTTCTCTGGATATAGACGGTCATCTTGTTAAAATAGATGCTAGTCGAGCCGAGTATTTATTATTTAATTTGATTTTAACGTTTTATGCTGACTTAATATGCTGTCAAATTAAAGGGTACACCGTTTTTTGGAGCAAGGGATTCGCGGCGTATCAATTATTTGAATTGGTTCAAAAACTACCTTCTTCAATCTGGCCTGAATATCGAAAAAAACAGGCTTACTTAAGCTCATTGCTCAGTCGAAATGAAATCAATGGTAAATATACGCCAAACAGGAAACTGTTTATGCGGGTCACGCGTGGCTATTATATTATTAATCCTGATTTGAAAATCAAAACCTCATGTGGATGGGAGTTACCAAAGCCATATGCATTACCGTTGAATTTGTCGGAGTCTTCGACTATTTATGAAGAAGAGATGACGTCATGGCGAGACATGTTCACCTAATCGACACCAGATTGCTTATAATACTGTAGGTTGGGCCTTGTGGCCCAACAATAATTAATATCAAGGCAAATAGAATCAGTGCGTAGCACGTTTAATATCTTGCCCACCATCAGAGATATCTTGGCCCACACCGCGCACAGTATTACAAGCAGTTAATAATACTGTATTTACACATATAACAATCAATAATACATTAATAATAGTCTTCATAATCAATCTCCATGTAATTAAATTATAAATCTTCGTAAGTAATACCAACATCTTCTAACAAATGACGTAATTTTTTCAAAGACTCCATTTGAATCTGTCTTACTCGCTCTCGAGTTAAACCAATTGCATCACCAATTTCCTCTAAAGTAGATTTATCATAATCATATAAGCCAAAACGCCGTGCAATCACTTGCCGTTGATTTTCGGTTAATTGATTTAATATGCTCTCAACTTGAGACCTAAAATTTTCATCAGTTAATAAATGCATGGGATTTAAACTATTTTCATCAGCTAGAGTATCAAGCAATGACTTGTTATTATCATCATTACCAATACATACATCTAAAGAGCTCATCTTTTCATTTAATCCTAACAACTTTTCAATATCTTCTAACGGTTTATCTAATTGTTCGGCAATTTCTTCTGCAGACGGCTCATGATCAAGCTTTTGTGCTAATAATCTTGCAGCGCGTAAATATGAATTTAATTCTTTTACTACATGAATCGGCAATCTTATGGTTCTAGTTTGATTCATAATCGCACGTTCAATAGTCTGTCTAATCCACCACGTAGCATAAGTGGAAAATCTAAAACCACGTTCTGGATCAAATTTTTCCACTGCTTTCATCAAGCCTAAATTACCTTCTTCAATTAAATCTAACAAAGATAACCCTCGATTCAAATAACGTCGCGAAATTTTTACCACCAACCGCAAATTGGATTCAATCATTTTTTTACGACCAATCTCATCACCGCTTTTCGTTAAACGTGCATAATGCAACTCATCTTGCGCTGTTAACAATGGAGCAAAACCAATTTCACTTAAATATATTTGTGTTGCATCGGTTATTTTAACAGCATCATGAGTATGAACATCTAGAACTATATCGTTGACAATATCACTGTCAACATTAACATTTATATCTAATACATCAGTAACTTCATTTTCAATATTCATTATCATCACCTATATGTTATTTAATTTCCAACGTTTATGAAACCAATTCCATTGTTCTGGATGAGACAAAATAATTTTTTCTAAAGCTTGATTATACTGCAACGTATTATAATACAACGTATCTTGAATATTGCTTTGATCTTGCCATAATATTGGCTGATAAAACTCCAATATATGTTTACTACTATCTATACGATAACTCGCTGCAGGAATAACTGCAAGTCCCGTATATCTGGCAATGCTTGCCAAACTTCTATAAGTACCCGCTTTTTTACCAAAAAACTCAACTGCAATGCCGTCACGATTCACTAAAGATGCGTGTTGATCTAAAACAAACACCACCGCATGATTTTTTTCTAAAACATCACAAACATTTTGTAACGAATTTTTTTGTGGAATAACATTTAAACCAGCTTGATAATAACGTTTAAAAACTATTCTTTCAATAAATTTGTTAACTAGTGTGCGTCGAATAAAATGAAACCGCCCTTGAAATTCTTTGAAATTTAAAATACCACCAATAGGTGTCAATTCCCAATTACCAAAATGTCCAGTTAAAATTAAGATGCCATGATTTTTTTGTGACATACTAACTAAATGCTGATAACCGCGGACTTCGACTAAATTTTTTAACTGTTCCTCTGTCATAAAACGCATTAAAAACATTTCTTTGATTGAGGTAAGTAAATGTGAATAAAATGCAATAGCAAGATGTTCTAATTGCTTAGCTGTTAACTGCTGCTGAAAAACTTGTCGCATATTTTGCAGTACCATACGACGACGATAAGGCAAAAATTTATAAACAAAACGTCCATACAAAGTTGTTGGTAACCCATCAACTTTGGTTGATAAAAAATCAGTACTCATAAATCATGATAATTATTAGATCTTAATGTTAAACAAGCATTCATACTGGCAAACCCACGATTAATTATCAATGCACAAATTTTATCGCTATCAATAATACGATTATGCTGACTCACATTAAGATTAGCGCAATTAGTGGCTAAATTTTCAAGATTCGCAATACCAGGAATACAATTATTTTGTAATGATATGGTTGTTAAGACTGTATCCAAAATACCAGATGCGGCTAATGTATGACCAGTTGCCCATTTAAATGCTGTTACCGGCGGCTGTGTTGACGCAAAAATAGTGTCTAATGCTAATGCTTCGGTATCATCAGATTTCACGTTACCATTACCATGCGCAACCACTAAGTTCAATGCATCCGCCGATATATCTGCTAATTTTAAATTTTTTTGTATTAATTTAACTAAAGCCTGGCCATCATTGGATATAGAAAATAAATTTTCTGCTTCTGTCGTTGATGCTCCAGATAAAACTTCAGCATATATTCGCGTATTTCTCTGGCTAACACTGTGATTACTTTCTAAAATGACAGCGGCAGCACCATCAGCTAAAATTGTACCATCATGGGATTTGTCAAAAGATTTTAAATGCTGTCCACTCAAAACACCCAACTTATCATAATAAAACAACGCTTGTGGATCAATACCAATATCATAACCAACTACTACCGCGCGATCTATCTGTCCATATTTAATAGCATTATAAGCTTCAATTAATGCTTGCAAACCACCAACAGCATGATTCGTCACATTATGATTTGCACCTTTAAAGCCATAATTAATTGCAGTATAAGCCAACACATTATTCGGTAAAATTTTTAACAACCACATAGGATGTACTTCATTAAATAATTCTGCTGCAAAAACTTTCATATCATTATTACTTTTAGCTATCAATGGTAAAAATTCATATTGCTGAAAATATTTATTCCCTGGAGAACCAACATAAATTCCTGTGGATTCATTAAAATGTTTTGCATCTGTTAAAGTATTACGGTAATCAATTAATGCACTATGCTCGATAGCTTTCTGCACAACATGTAAACCAATCACATCTTGACGCGCAATAACTTTTAATAGTTTTCTATCAGCTAACATTTGTCGGGGCTGAAAATTTTTAATTTCCCCACCAAGAGAAGATTTCCAAGAAGATAAATCCCAAGAAGAAATTTCTGCAATACCAGTCTCTCCATTAATAATAGAATTCCAAGTATCATTTATTGTTGAGCCACATGAAGTTAACGCTGCATAGCCAGTAATAAAAACTCGATTAACATTCACAAAACACCTGTTTTAAAATTCGGATCTTTAAATAATAAACAACTATTAGAGCCGCCAAAGCCAAAAGAATTAGATAACACCACTTGAACTGGTTTATGTCTAACATCGCCTACCACATAATCTAAATCACATGCAGCGTCTGGTGTATTTAAATTAGCTGTTTTTGGAATTACATTATATTTAATAGCTAAAACCGACAATACCGCTTCTAGCGCACCTGCAGCAGCTATTAGATGGCCTGTTTGACTTTTTGTGGAGCTTACTGGTATTTCATAAGCGCGATCCTTAAACACTGTTTTAATAGCATTGGTTTCACTTAAATCATTCATTTTCGTTGAGGTACCATGAGCATTAATATAATCTACCATTGCTATAGTAATGTGAGCATCGTTTAAGGCTCCTTGTATTGCCTGTATCGCACCATCACCGTTAGGATGCGAATCCGTAATACGATAAGAACTTAAAGAATTACCTTCACCAGCCAGTTCTGCATAAATTGTCGCACCACGTTTTTCTGCTTTTTTCCATTCTTCTAAGACTAAAAATGCTGCGCCCTCACCTAAAACAAAACCATTACGCGTTACATCAAATGGACGACTAGCGGTTTCCGGTGTATGATTATAAGTTGATAAAGCACCTAATAAACAAAAACTTGATAACCCAAGTGGAGTAATCATCGAATCAAAACCACCAGCTAAAACATAATTCGCTTCTCCACGTCGAATAACCTGCATTGCAAGACCCAATGCTTGCCCACCAGAAGCACATGCTGTATGCACTGAGGTTGCATAACCTTGAATACCAAATTCTTGAATTAAAACCGATAAACCAGTATTAGAATTAGTACGCGCAAAATCTAATAAATTTAAAAATTCATCAGCACGATTTTGTAATAACTGCCAATCGATAATACCATTCGGTGCACAAGTTTGTTGAAATTTTTGTAAATAAGGAAAATCAGCAGTCATCATGCCGCTACCAACAACTACACCCCAATCGTGAGCTGTATCAACATTGGGTCGAATACCGGCATCATTTAAAGCTTGCTGCGCAGCATCTAAAGCATAACTTAAAACTGTTGTCGCATACCTTAAATGTTTTTTTTGACTATGCTGTAATTTAAAATATGGCGTAAAATTTTTTACTTCTGCAGCAATATAAGTAGGAAATCCACTAGCATCAAATTGTTGAATACAACTAACCCCAGAATCACCATTTAATAAATTATTCCAAGTATGAATAACATCATTTCCAAGCGGCGAAACTATGCCAATACCAGTAATAGCCACACGTATTTTACTCATAAAATTACATTAACCCCAATATAATATCAACAATACAAACACGCTTATCAGCGATTTTAGTTTTACAAATTAAAATCAATTGCCTATCGTCATTATATTTTATTTGTAAATCACTGAGTAACACATCACCAGGATGAATAAACCCACTCATTTTCATTCTTTGCAATTCTAGAACACGATATTTATTTTGCCACTTGGAAATTAATAAAAATTTTTTTACTAGATTTAAATGACATTCTATAAGAATAGTCATAGGCAAAACAGGATTATTAGGAAAATGATCGGCAAAATATTTTGCTGATTTACTAAC
Organism: Legionellaceae bacterium; assembly: GCA_964200955.1. Taxonomy (GTDB): domain Bacteria; phylum Pseudomonadota; class Gammaproteobacteria; order Legionellales; family Legionellaceae; genus CAXNCW01. Next base: position 2,572 of record CAXNCW010000034.1, on the reverse strand, counting down.
TAATTTTTCAGCAAGCATATTACTTTGAGGATTCATTTCCAAAATATTATCATAACAATATGTTGATCCCAAAAAAGTTCGATTATTAATAGTATTTTCAGCAACAGAAGTATTATAGGCTGGTATATTAACTACGGGTCGATAAATTTCTTGAAATTGTCGTTGTACAACAGGAACATCAATAAAATCCATCATCGGTAATAATGGTCCAATTGCACCATCTAAACTTAATAACACACTATTATTAATCGTGACAACGCCTTGATATTGCACTGCTACATTATCTACCATATCAATTATGGCTTCTAAGATTAAAGTTTCACCAACATAAGCTGGACGAGTAAAGCAAACTTTATTAACCACCCCAGCTACAGGTCTTAAAGTAAAATTATTAGCATACATAATATTCCAAGCGGCTAATTGACCTAAAGTTTCGCCAATTAATGCTGATGGAAAATATGCGCGACCACAATCATCATAAGATAAATAAGAATCGTCATGGGTGACGTGTTTAATACCAACAATACGTTGATTATCGATACTTGATAATATTCTATCGATAAATAAAAAACTCATTATGCAAGAATCGCTACATCTTCATTCATAGCTATCACAATTAATTTACAAAATGTTTCAACAGTAAATAATGTTGGGATTTCATTCACTTTCAAATTAGTTTTAAAATATTCTGCAGGAACCTCACTAAAATAATTTTTTAAAACTTGTATGCCTTTAAAAGTTAAAACCCCACCCTTTTCAAATTCATCTTCAGTTAAATTACCACGTGCATTTTTTTCCAATTGCCCACGAGGAATTTTCACATTAAATTCTTTTTCTAATTGAAAAACTAAATCAAGAAAATCAATAGATTCAGCACCTAGATCAACAATTAGACGACTGTTTCTTGAAATTTCTATCTCATCAATAACTAACACATCAGCGATAATTTCCCGCACTCTAGGATAAACGCTATCTACGTTCATTTTTTATTCCTCGCTTTTACTTTAAATTTTAAATTATTAAGTTTACAAAAAAATCCACTAAGGAACTGTCAGGAAATAACTTGAATATTTTCATACATCAAACTTACTGCGTTCAAACAAAAGACTTATAAAAATATTCAAGTTACAAGTTATTTCCTGATAGTTCCTAGCCCATGGATTTATAACCATCATCAACATATATCGTACAAGCATTAATTCTCTCGGATTCTGGTAAACACAAGAGATAAACTACATTAGCGACGTCTTGTGGCTGTAATGGTTTACTATGCAATGCACGTTCACGATATTGTTTTAAAACTTGCTCACGATTCGGAAACATTTTTAAAGCATCAGTATCCACTACTCCTGCAGAGACAGTATTTACTGTAATACCATAAGTCGCTAATTCTAAGCTTAAAGAGCGTACCAATGCTTCTAAAGCAGCTTTAGATGCGCCAATAAAGGCATAATTGGGAATAGCTCGATGGGCTCCTAAACTAGACAAAGCAATAACACGACCACCAGGTAACATTAACTCTAAACCTGCAGAAACCAAATGATTTAAAGCTAATGCATTAGTTTCCAAACACCAACGCCAATGCTTAGTAGACATTTTTAAGGCTGATTTTAAAACACCACTAGCTGCGTTACTAATCAAAAAGTCCAATCTTTTAAAGTAAACTTTAAATTTTGTATACATCATTTGCACTGACTGCAAATCAGCAACATTAGCTTGTACTGCTATTGCAACACGCCCCAAATCCTGAATTTCATTAACCAATAATTCCGCCTCATCAGAACTATTATAGTATACAATCGCAATATCACAACCAGCATGAGCTAATTTTAATGCAGTAGCTTTACCAATGCCCCGCGCACCACCAGTAATTAGAGCAACCTTATTATTAAGGATCAAACTCATTATTTAACCTCAATAACGAAATATACGCAGCATTAATTTAAAATATCAAGCATGTCACGAAAAGATGATGACCCAGCAACAACTGTAGAGGCATCTTTATATGCATCTAATATATCTTGTTTTTGCACATTAGTAATATTAGCACAAATTAATTTAGTTAATTCCATTGATGTTGCCATTTGCGCATTAGCTGCCATTATCATATGTCCAATTACATCCTGAAAATTATAATCATGACATTCATCATCATGCAAAGAAGACTCAAGATCATCATGTAATACTTGGTTACTTAACTCTACTGTATTCATCTAGCATCCCCTTTTATAAATAAAAATTTAAATAATTAACAAATATAATGCCCCAGAACCGCGCAATACCTGTAGTAATAATTGTTTATGATTTTGTTTGGCTACAATTTGTAACATTACGGCATTTTTAATATTTTGTTTATTAGCAGCAATAATAACATCACCAGGACGTAATCCTGCGCGCCATCCTGCGCTATTTTCCAATGCTCCTACTACTTGCACACCGATAATATGGCCATGCAATGGGGAATCTTGTTCAAAATTCCTTAAATCCAATCCATATAAAAAAGGATTAGCGGATTGCAATGTTTGTTCATGTTTTTTTACATCCGTAACTATTGCATTTAAAATTACTATCT
>CAXNCW010000033.1:0-8443 GCA_964200955.1 Legionellaceae bacterium | reverse complement strand
GTTGAAGATCGCTATGATCTATCCCCTGTTGGTAGAATGAAGTTTAATCGTCGTGTAGGGCGTAAAGAAGATACTGGACTACCTGTTTTGAGTAAAGAAGATATTCTGGCTGTAGTTAAAGTATTAATTGATGTGCGTAATGGTAAAGGTTTGGTTGATGATATAGATCATTTAGGTAATCGACGTGTGCGTAGTGTCGGAGAGATGACTGAAAATCAATTTAGAATTGGGCTTATTCGTGTGGAGCGTGCAGTAAAAGAGAGATTAAGTTTAGCTGAATCAGAGAATTTAATGCCTCAAGATTTAATTAATGCGAAGCCTGTATCTGCAGCAATTAAGGAGTTTTTTGGTTCTAGTCAATTATCACAATTTATGGATCAAGTAAATCCATTATCTGGTGTAACACATAAACGTCGTGTATCTGCTTTAGGTCCTGGAGGATTAACGCGTGAACGCGCTGGATTTGAAGTGCGGGATGTAGATGGTACGCATTATGGCCGATTATGCCCTATTGAAACACCGGAAGGCCCTAATATTGGTTTGATTAATTCGCTTGCTATTTATGCACGTATTAATGATTATGGATTTATTGAAACTCCTTGCCGTAAAGTTATTGATGGCAAAGTTACTGAGCAAATAGAATATTTGTCAGCAATTGAAGAGGTTGAGTATTATATCGCTCAATCTAGTGTTACTATTGATTGTAATGGCAATATAGTTTCTGATTTGGTTTCTTGTCGGCATCAGAATGAGTTTACTTTAACTACTAAAGATAAGATTAATTATATGGATGTATCACCGAAGCAAATTGTTTCTGTTGCGGCTTCGTTAATTCCGTTTTTAGAACATGATGATGCTAACCGTGCATTAATGGGCTCAAATATGCAGCGTCAAGCTGTACCAACATTGCGTTCAGAAAAACCCTTAGTAGGTACTGGGATGGAGCGTATTGTTGCTGTTGATTCTGGAGTTACAGTAATTGCGGCACGTAGTGGTATTGTTGATTCTGTAGATGCATCTAGAATGGTTGTTCGTGTGAACGATGATGAAACTTCTGCCGGTGAAACTGGTGTTGATATTTATAATTTGACTAAATATTTTCGCTCTAATCAAGATACCTGTATTAATCAACGTCCTATTGTGTCAAAAGGTGATCTTATAGTTAAGGGTGATGTTCTTGCTGATGGTCCATGCACAGACTTGGGTGAATTGGCTTTAGGACAGAATTTATTAGTTGCATTTATGCCATGGAATGGTTACAACTTTGAAGATTCTATTTTAATTTCAGAACGTGTAGTACAAGAAGACTGTTTTACTACTATTCATATAGAAGAATTAACTTGTATAGCTCGTGATACTAAATTAGGTCCTGAAGAAATTACTGCGGACATTCCTAATGTTAATGAATCATATTTATTGAGTCTAGATCAATCTGGTGTTGTTTATATTGGTGCTGAGGTAACCGCTGGTGATATCTTAGTTGGTAAAGTTACACCTAAAGGTGAAACCCAATTAACTCCAGAAGAAAAATTATTAAGAGCTATATTCGGTGAAAAAGCCTCTGATGTTAAAGATACTTCGTTGCGAGTTCCATCTGGAATGACAGGTACGGTCATAGATGTGCAAATATTTACTAGAGATGGCCTTGAAAAAGATGAAAGAGCTAAGTTAATCGAGGAAGAGCATATAGCGCGTACACGTAAAGATTTAGTTGATGAAAAACGTATTCGTGAGCTTGATATTTATCATCGTGTCTTTAATTTCTTATTGAATAAAAAAGTTACTGGAGGTCCAGCTAATATTAAAGCAGGAAATGTAGTTACTAAAGAATATTTAAATTCTTTAAGAAAAGAACAGTGGTTTGATGTTCGTGTTGACGATGAGTTATGTAGTAAGCAACTTGAAAGTTTATCTAAGCAATTAGATGCACTTGGAAAAGATATAGAAAAAAGATTTAATAACAATCGTAAAAAAATAGTTCAAGGAGATGATTTGGCTCCTGGTGTAATGAAGATAGCTAAGGTTTATTTGGCTGTGAAAAGACGTTTGCAGCCAGGTGATAAAATGGCTGGTAGACATGGGAATAAGGGTGTTATATCTATTGTTGTTCCTGTTGAAGATATGCCTTATATGGAAGATGGTACTACAGTAGATATAGTATTAAATCCTCTTGGAGTGCCGTCACGTATGAATATTGGTCAGGTTTTAGAAACTCATCTAGGATGGGCTGCAAAAGGTTTAGGAAAGAAAATAGCTGGAATTTTAGACAGTAAAAAATCTCTTGATGTGTTGCGTGCATTTTTAAAAGAAATTTATGATTGTAATCATAATAAACAAATAGATATAGATTCACTTACTGATGAAGAAATTAGAGTGCTAGCCAATAACTTGCGTGCTGGGGTGCCAATGGCTACACCAGTATTTGATGGTGCAAGTGAGAATGAAATTAAAGCGATGTTGAGTTTGGCTGATTTACCATCTAATGGTAAAGTCATATTATATAATGGACGTACTGGACAGCAATTTGATAATCCAGTAACTGTAGGTTATATGTATATGTTAAAGCTGAATCATTTAGTAGATGATAAAATGCATTCTAGATCTACTGGATCTTATAGTCTCGTGACACAGCAGCCTCTTGGCGGTAAAGCTCAATTTGGAGGGCAGCGTTTTGGTGAAATGGAAGTGTGGGCTCTCGAAGCTTATGGAGCTGCATATACTTTACAAGAAATGTTGACTGTAAAATCAGATGATGTTGCTGGACGAACTAGATTGTATAAAAAAATTGTTGATGGAGATCATAGTATGGAACCCGGTATTCCAGAATCATTTAATGTACTATTAAAGGAAATTCGTGCATTAGGTATAGATATTGAGTTGGCTAGCGATTAAGCAGTGTTATATCAGTTCTTTTTGATAATTATTTTTTCGGAGGCATTGCCTTGGCTATTGTAAGCGGTGATCAAATTAGAAAAGTCCCAATAATGAATGATTTATTAGGGGCCTTTAAGCAACAGGGGATGCATACTGAAGAGTTTGATTCTATACGTATTGCGTTGGCTTCCCCAGATTTAATTCGTTCATGGTCTTATGGTGAAGTAAAAAAACCTGAGACGATTAATTATCGTACGTTTAAACCAGAGCGTGAAGGTTTGTTTTGTGCAAAGATTTTTGGTCCAGTTAAGGATTATGAATGTTTATGTGGTAAATATAAACGACTAAAGCATCGTGGTGTAATTTGTGAAAAATGTGGTGTGGAGTTGGCTTTAACTAAAGTCAGGCGTGAGCGTATGGGTCATATTGAATTAGCAAGCCCTGTTGCTCATATTTGGTTTTTAAAATCTTTGCCATCTCGTATTGGTTTATTATTAGATATGACTTTGCGTGATATCGAGCGTATTTTATATTTTGAAGCTTTTGTTGTAGTTGATCCTGGCATGACAGAGCTTAATCGTGGGCAATTGTTAAATGATGAAGCTTATTTAGAAGTCATAGAACAATATGGCGATGAATTTGATGCGCGCATGGGTGCTGAGGCTATACGTGACTTATTGCGACAAATTGATATTAGTGAAGAAACCAAACGATTACGAGAAGAGTTACCTGGAACTGTTTCTGAAACAAAATCTAAAAAAATTACAAAACGCTTAAAATTATTGGAAGCTTTTTTGGAATCAGGGAATCGTCCTGAATGGATGATCATGGATGTCTTGCCTGTTTTGCCACCTGATTTGCGTCCGTTAGTGCCTCTTGATGGTGGTCGTTTTGCGACTTCAGATTTAAATGATTTATATAGACGAGTTATTAATCGTAATAATAGATTGCGTCGTCTTTTAGATTTAAATGCTCCTGATATTATTGTGCGTAATGAAAAGCGTATGTTGCAAGAGGCCGTTGATGCATTACTAGATAATGGTCGTAGAGGCCGCGCAATTACTGGTAGCAATAAGAGGCCTTTAAAGTCTCTAGCAGACATGATTAAAGGTAAGCAAGGACGGTTTAGACAAAATTTATTAGGTAAACGCGTTGATTATTCAGGGCGTTCAGTCATTGTTGTTGGTCCAAATTTGAAGTTACATCAATGTGGATTACCTAAAAAAATGGCACTTGAATTATTTAGGCCATTTATTTTTAGTAAATTAGAATTTCGTGGGTTAGCGACGACTATTAAAGCAGCAAAAAAAATGGTTGAGCGCGAAGATCCTGTAGTTTGGGATATTCTAGATGATGTGATTAGAGAACATCCAATTTTATTAAATCGAGCGCCAACATTGCATCGTTTAGGTATTCAAGCATTTGAACCGGTGTTGATTGAGGGTAAGGCCATTCAATTACATCCTTTAGTTTGTACTGCATATAATGCAGACTTCGATGGTGACCAAATGGCAGTTCATATTCCTTTAACTATTGAATCGCAGTTAGAAGCTAGATCGTTAATGATGTCGACTAATAATATTTTATCACCTGCTAATGGTGAACCTATTATTGTCCCAAGCCAGGATGTTGTGCTTGGTTTATATTATTTAACTCGTGAATGTATTAATGCTTTAGGGGAAGGTAAAATTTTCTCTACTCCACAAGAAGCACATAATTTTTATATGGGTGGAGCTGTTGCTTTACATGCAAAAATAAAAGTGCGTATTTGTGTCGCTAATGAACTCGATCGACAAGATTCTGAAAGTGATTATGCATTAATAGAAACAACTGTAGGTCGAGCGATATTATCTGAAATTCTACCAAAAAACATGCCATTTAGTTTTATTAATAAATTAATGACTAAAAAAGCCATATTGAAATTATTAGATTCTTGTTATAGAAAATTTGGTTTAAAAGAAACTGTTATTTTTGCAGATCAATTGATGTATACCGGATTTAAATTTGCAACTATAGCAGGTGCATCCATTGGTATTGATGATATGGAAGTGCCTGAAGATAAACCAATTATAATTGCGCAAGCTGATAATGAGGTTCATGAAATTGAAGCTCAGTATCGCTCCGGATTGGTGACTAATGGTGAGCGATATAACAAAGTTATTGATATTTGGTCGCGTACTAATGAATTGGTTGCTAAATCAATGATGACAAAAATTGCAACGTCAGAAGTTATTGATCGTCATGGTGTTTTAGTGCGTCAAGATTCTTTTAACCCGATTTTTATGATGGCTGATTCTGGTGCTCGTGGATCTGCTGCGCAAATTCGCCAGTTAGCTGGGATGCGTGGTTTGATGGCTGCACCAGATGGTTCAATTATTGAAACGCCGATTACTGCTAATTTTCGTGAGGGATTAGATGTATTGCAGTATTTTATTTCTACTCATGGTGCTCGTAAAGGATTAGCTGATACAGCATTGAAAACAGCAAATTCTGGTTATTTAACGCGAAGATTGGTTGATGTTGCTCAAGATGTAGTAATTACTGAAGATGATTGTGGAACATCTAATGGAATTTTGATGCAACCGTTAATTGAAGGTGGTGATATTGTAGAGCCATTACATGAACGTGTTCTGGGGCGAGTTACTGCTACCGATATTTATATTCCTAATCAAGAGGAACCAATTGTAAAAGCTGGGGTATTGCTTGATGAAGAACTAGTAGAAAAATTAGAGCATTATGGTGTTGATCAAGTGATGGTGAGATCTTCAATTGCTTGTGAAACTAGATATGGATTGTGTGCAAGTTGTTATGGACGTGATTTAGCTCGTGGACATTTAGTTAATAATGGTGAAGCTGTTGGTATTATTGCCGCACAATCTATTGGTGAGCCAGGTACGCAGTTGACAATGCGGACCTTCCATATTGGTGGTGCCGCATCGCGATCTACTGCGGCTAATAATATTCAGATTAAAACTAAAGGTATTATTAGATTGCATAATATTAAAACTGTAAAACATGTTAATGGAAATTTAGTCGCTGTTTCCCGTTCTGGAGAAATTTCAATTGTTGATGCTATGGGGCGTGAGCGCGAACGTTATAAAGTTCCTTATGGTGCGGTGTTAACTATTGAAGATAATATGTCAGTTGATGCTGGTAGAGTGATAGCGAATTGGGATCCGCATACCCATCCTGTTATTTCTGAAGTTAGTGGTAAATTAAAATTTATTGATCTAACTGAAGGTTTAACGATGAATCGTCAAACTGATGAACTCACTGGATTAAGTAATATAGTTGTTATTGATGCTAAACAGCGTGGTATATCTGGACGTGATTTACGTCCGATGATTAAATTAGTTACTGATAATGGTGATGAGATTTTTCTTGCTGGTACGAATGTGCCAGCGCAGTATTATTTGCCAGTAGATGCAGTTATTAATTTTGAAAATGGTCAATTAGTTGGAATTGGTGATGTTATTGCTCGTATTCCACAAGAACGTTTAAAAACTCGTGATATTACTGGTGGTTTGCCAAGAGTGGCTGATTTGTTTGAGGCTCGTAAACCAAAAGACTCTGCTGTAATGGCAGAAATTTCAGGTTTAGTAAGTTTTGGCAAAGAAACTAAAGGTAAGCGGCGTTTGATTATTACTGATGCAAATAATGAAATATATGAAGAATTGATTCCTAAATGGCGACATGTGTCTGTATTTGAAGGTGAATATGTTGAACGTGGAGAACTTATTGCTGATGGGCCATTAAATCCTCATGATATTGTGAGACTATTGGGGGTGGGTGCTTTAACTACATATATTGTGAATGAAGTACAAGATGTTTATCGTTTGCAAGGTGTTAAAATTAATGATAAGCATATTGAAGTTATTGTTAGGCAAATGTTGCGTAAACGTATTATTAATTTATCAGGAAATTCTAAGTTTCTTATCGGTGAACAGATCGAAGATAGTGTTTTGTTAATGGAAAATGATAAATTGGTTGCTGAAGGCAAAATAGCAGCTCATGGGGTACCTATATTATTAGGTATTACTAAGGCCTCTTTAGCTACAGAATCTTTTATTTCTGCAGCATCCTTCCAAGAGACCACTCGTGTTTTAACTGAGGCGGCTGTTGGTGGTAAAAGAGATGAATTACGTGGATTGAAAGAAAATGTTATGGTAGGTCGTTTAATTCCAGCTGGTACAGGCTATGCTTATCATAAAAAACGTAAATTGAGACGTTTACGCAATCTTGCAGGGAATGTTAATGCAATCACTACTAGTGATGTTGAGCAAGCCTTAAGTGAAGCTTTAAATGCAGGAGATCGTAATAAATAATTATTTAATTTTTTATTGCTTGACAAATTGGTGAAAGACTTATAACATTCTGCCTCTTTGACTATATTAATTTAAGTTAAATAATAGTGTGAAAATAATGTTCAATAGAAAATTTGGAGTTAATTAAATAATGGCTACTATTAATCAATTAGTTAGAAAACCGCGTGTTGCGCCAACTAAAAAGAGTAATGTACCGGCATTGGAGTCTTGTCCACAAAAACGTGGTGTTTGTATTCGTGTATACACAACTACTCCTAAAAAACCTAATTCAGCTATGCGTAAAGTGGCCAGAGTAAGATTAACTAATGGCTATGAAGTGACTTCGTATATTGGTGGAGAAGGCCATAATTTACAAGAACACTCAGTGGTATTGATACGTGGTGGTCGAGTTAAGGATTTACCTGGTGTAAGATATCATATAGTTCGTGGTAGTTTAGATGCTTCTGGTGTTAATGAGCGTAAGCAAGGTCGCTCTAAATATGGTACAAAGAAGCCTAAAAATAAAAAATAAATCGATTGTGGGAATAAGTTATGTCAAGAAGAAGAGAAGTTGCAAAGCCTGAGATTCTACCAGATCCTAAACATAACAGTAGAGTATTGGCCAAATTTGTTAATGTATTGATGGTCGGCGGTAAAAAATCAATTGCTGAAAATATAATTTATGGTGCATTGCAGGTTATGCATGAGCGTCTTAGTAAAGTTAAAAAGCATGAAGGTGATAATTCTTCTGAGAGTTTGTCAATTTTAGAGTGCTTTGAGCGTGTGTTAGAAAATGCTCGTCCTACTGTTGAAGTAAAATCAAGACGCGTTGGTGGTGCAACTTATCAAGTGCCTGTAGAAGTGCCTTATAATAGAAGTATTGCATTAGCAATGAGATGGTTAGTGAAAGCGGCGCGTGTTCGCGGAGAAAAAGGTATGATGTTGCGATTAGCGGGTGAGCTTTATGATGCTTTTGAAGGTCGTGGTGCAACTATTAAAAAACTTAACGATACTCATCAAATGGCTAAGGCAAATCAAGCATTTGCCCATTTTAGATGGCATTAATTTTTTGAGAGGTAAATGGCGTGAAGACTCCATTAGAGTTATATAGAAATATTGGTATTGTTGCTCATGTTGATGCTGGTAAAACCACAACTACAGAAAGAATTCTTTTTTATACTGGGGTATCTCATCGTATAGGAGAGGTTCATGATGGTGCGGCTATTATGGATTGGATGGCTCAAGAGCAAGAGCGTGGAATAACA
>CAXNCW010000032.1:0-8457 GCA_964200955.1 Legionellaceae bacterium | reverse complement strand
AAATATTAGCAATTGTGCCAACTGTAAAAATTTCATCAATATCAGGATCATCATCAGATGGCTTATGTTGTGCAACAAGAAATATCTGCGTTTCATTTAACATTGCCGTTTCTAATGCAACAATTGATTTATCACGTCCTACAAAAAGTGGCATTACCATATGTGGATAAATTATCACATCTCTTAATGATAATACTGGTAAAGTTACAACATCATTAACAACAATAGTATTTTTATCAGACATAAATTAATCCTTAATACAATTCGTAGACTAACAATAATGAATATTATTCACCATCAGCAATAACTTGCTGTTCTTGATGCTCGGCATAAACCAAAATCGGCTTACCAGTATTATTAACAACATTTTCATCAATAATTACTTTAGTTACACCTAATAAAGATGGTAAATCATACATAGTGTCCAATAAAATATTTTCAATAATTGCACGCAATCCACGAGCCCCGCTTTTGCGCTCCATAGCTTGCTTTGCAATTAATCGCAAGGCTTTATCTGAAAATTCTAATTCTACTTTTTCCATAGAAAATAAAGCTTGATATTGTTTAGTTAATGCATTTTTTGGTTGAATTAAAATGTCAACTAAAGCATCTTCAGACAATTCATTTAAAGTCGTAACGACTGGCAATCTTCCAACAAATTCTGGAATTAAACCATATTTAATTAAATCTTCAGATTCTAATTGTTCAAATATTTTTGCATTCTCTTGTCGATCTTTAGCATTTTTAAGATGAGCAGAAAAACCAATTCCAGAACGGTCACTTCTAGCACGAATAACTTTATCTAATCCAGCAAAAGCACCACCACAAATAAACAAAATATTTGAAGTATCAATTTGTAAAAATTCTTGCTGTGGATGTTTACGTCCACCTTGTGGTGGTACTGAAGCAATAGTACCTTCGATTAATTTTAGCAAGGCTTGTTGAACACCTTCCCCGGATACATCACGCGTAATTGATGGATTATCTGACTTGCGTGAAATCTTATCAATTTCATCAATATAAACAATACCTTGTTGCGCTTTCTCAATATCATAATTACATTTTTGTAATAATTTTTGCAAAATATTTTCAACATCTTCACCAACATATCCAGCTTCAGTTAATGTTGTTGCATCAGCAATTGCAAATGGTACGTTCAACATACGCGCTAATGTTTGTGCCAATAATGTTTTCCCACTACCAGTTGGTCCAATTAACAAAATATTACTTTTACCAAGCTCAATAGTAACATCAGCACTACCTTGTAAACGTTTATAATGATTATAAACTGCAACAGCTAAAATCTTTTTCGCATGCGGTTGACCAATCACATACTCATCAAGAAATTTATAAATTTCATGGGGTGTAGGCAATTCAATCGCTGTAGAAGTAACAACATTTGATGATTCCTCATGCATAATATCATTACATAAATCAATACATTCATCACAAATAAATACTGAGGGTCCAGCAATTAATTTTTTTACTTCATGCTGATTTTTTCCACAAAAAGAACAATAAAGCATATTATCTGTGCTACCTTTATTGGTTTTAGTCATCTATCCCCCATAATTTTAATAATTTACTCAACAACAGTAAGCGATTGTCTATCATACAATATTTTATCAATGATTTGATAATCCAAAGCCTGCTGAGCACTCATGAAATTATCACGATCTGTATCGGCCAAAATTTGCTGTGGAGTTTTATTGGTATGTTTAGCCATAATATTATTCAATTTTTCTCGAATAACTAAAGTTTCTTGCGCATGAATCGCAATATCTGATGCTTGACCGCGAAAACCACCTAATGGTTGATGAATCATCACACGCGAATTAGGTAAACAATAACGTTTGCCATCAGCGCCAGCACACAATAATAATGCCGCAGCACTAGCCGCTTGCCCAATACACAAAGTACTAACATCAGGACGAATAAATTGCATTGTATCATAAATAGCCAAACCAGAAGTAACCACACCTCCTGGTGAATTTATATATAAATAAATATCTTTTTCGGGATTTTCTGATTCTAAAAACAAAAACTGCGCTACCACTAAATTCGCCATGTGATCTTCAACTTCACCTAACAAAAAAATAATCCGCTCTTTTAATAAACGAGAATAAATATCATAGGAACGCTCACCACGAGACGTTTGCTCGACCACCATCGGAACTAATCCACTAGCGTTTCTCACGATATTTGCAGAACTATAATTCATATTACTTATTCTCCTTTATCAGCAACACTAGTGTTATGCATATTCATAACATCTGTATATTTTGCAACTTTTTGTATCATTTTGGCAGTGTTAGCAATTAACTCTGCAACCATGTGATCTAAAACCATAGCCTCTACTTCCGCACGACGTTCCTTATTATTCGTATATAAAGCTTCCCATGCTTCTGCATTTTCATAAGCACTAGATAATTTACTAATCATAGATTGAGTACGTTCTTCTTCAACAACAACATTATGTTGTTTTACATATTCAGAAAATAACAAACCTAAATGCACCCGGTATTTAGCTCTATCTTCAAACATTTCACGCTTAAAATCCGGTATTTTTTCATTATCAGAGTGTTCATTACCATAAATGCGATGATATAATTCATGTTGTAAATTTTTAATTTCCATATCAATTAATGATTTAGGCAGCAAAACAGGATTATGTTCAACAAAAGCTGTATAAATTTTCTCACGATTAATTGAAGAAACACGCATTTCTAATTCACGGACCATCTGCTGTTTCAAATCTTCCTTTAAAGCTTCAATACCACCTTCGGTAATATTAAATTTCTTAGCAAACTCATCATCCAATGGCAATAAAGAACTTTCTTCTATTGATATGATTTTAGTTTTAAATATAGCCATTTTTCCTGATAGTTCTGCTTTATGATAATCATCTGGAAAAATGACTTGAATGTTTTTTTCATCATCAACTGTTAATCCGATTAATGCTGATTCAAAACCTGCAATCATATTATTTGAACCAATAATAATTTCATAATTTTCAGCTTGACCACCATCAAAAGGCTGATCATCAATATAACCAACAAAATCTACAATTACTTTATCGCCATTAACAACTTCACGATCTACAATTTGCCATTGTATATGCTGTTGCCGCAAATTACTCAAGACTTCTTCAACATCAAGCTCTGTAACTTCACTTTCAATATGCTCAATGACATGCTCATTACTTAAATCTAATAAATCAATTTTAGGAAAAATTTCTAATGTTGCAACATAAGTAAAATCTTTATTAGCAATAATCACCCCAGGCTCTATATCAGGAACACCTGCAGCTAACAAAGAATGTTGTACTAATATTTCTTGTAATGTAGGCTGTATCATTTCTAACGCAACTTTTTCACGTAATCCTTTAGCAAAACGTTTACGTATCAAATCTTTGGGAATTTTACCAGAACGAAATCCAGGCATTTTAGCTGTACGTGATAAATCATTTAAGCGGATATTAACTTCCGCCTCAATTTTTTCAGCAGGCACTACAACAATTATTTTACGCTCTAAACCATCTAAGGTTTCAACAGAAGCATGCATTAGAATCACCTCTTGACAATTATTATTTTAATTTGGTACGAAAGGAGAGACTCGAACTCTCACGGGTTACCCCACTGGAACCTAAATCCAGCGCGTCTACCAATTCCGCCACATTCGCAAAACAGATTGCACTTCGCATTTCAGCAATAGTACATTATTTAAAATGGGGTGAACGATGGGGTTCGAACCCACGACAACCGGGATCACAACCCGGGGCTCTACCAACTGAGCTACGTCCACCATTAAGCATATTACTAAGAATTAATCTTAATTTTAATAATTATTATATCTCAACCATCGGCTGGTACGCCCGACAGGACTCGAACCTGTTACCCTCGGCTTAGAAGGCCGATGCTCTATCCAAATGAGCTACGAGCGCTTAAATTTGGTCGGGGTGGAGGGATTCGAACCCCCGACATCCTGCTCCCAAAGCAGGCGCGCTACCAAACTGCGCTACACCCCGTTAACTGCTTCACATGTTCACTTATCTAGAGACAAAACAGATAATAACCGGAAGATAATATTAGGTCAAGAACCTATATCAATAAAAATAAATTATTGTTATATTATAATGAATAATAATATAAATCAAACAATACAATTAACATGATAATTATACCAATATTTGATAATATTGACAATATAGACCAAAATGATAAAACAGTTATACTGCCAAAGCAAGAATTCTATAGTGATTTTAATTATGCTTTAGCTTTTTTAAAAAGCTATACCGGTAGTTTAGGAACATTCAATAGCTATAGACGCGAAACTGAACGGCTATTGCAATGGTCATGGCTAATCAAAGAAACTTCAATCACAATGTTAAAGCGCGATGATATTGAACAATTTGTGCGTTTTTGTCAAAGTCCACCAAAAGATTGGATTAATTTAAAAAAAGTACCAAAATATATTGAAAAAAATGGCATACGCCAACCTAACCTTGAATGGCGCCCCTTTGTTGCTACCATTAAAAAATCTGCAAGACAACATGGAATGTTACCTCGAATTGAGCATTTTGCTTTAGCATCAAGCACTATTCAAGAAATTTTCGCTATATTAAGTACTTTCTTCAATTTTTTAATTGCTGAAGAGTACATACTGGCTAATCCTGTTACACTAATTAGACAAAAAAGTAAATTTGTACGAAAGAGACAACAACATACACCAATTAGACGTTTAAGCCTCATCCAATGGCAAGCAGTATTAAATGCAACAGAACAATTAGCACAAAATAATCCTGAAAAACATGAGCGCACACTTTTTATATTAAATTTATTATTTGGTATGTATTTACGTATTTCAGAAGTAATTGCAACAGAACGATGGATACCGACTATGAATGATTTTCATAAAGATAATAATGCACAATGGTGGTTTACTACTGTTGGTAAAGGCAATAAAGAACGGCAAATTGCTGTTAGTGACGCAATGTTAGAAGGTTTAATGCGTTGGCGTAAATTTCTTCAACTAACACCATTACCAGCAGCCAGTGACAATTCACCTTTAATTCCTAAAATACGTGGCAATGGTCCAATGTCCGATACTGTGCCAATAAGGCGTTTAATTCAACACTGTTTTGATTTAGCCGCAGAAACATTACGCATAAATAACCATATGGAAGAAGCTGACAATCTAACTGAAGCAACAGTACATTGGTTAAGGCATACTGGCATTTCAGAAGATGTGAAAATACGCCCACGCGAACATGTTCGAGATGATGCTGGACATAGCTCCAGTGCAACTACAGATCGTTATATTGATGTAGAACTGCAAGCGCGTCATCGTTCAGCAAAAAATAAAAAAATCACCAATCTTATCACTGAATCATAGTAACAATTTTATGTATTTTAAAAAATTAGCAAAAAATACGACTATTATTGGCAGAGAAACAGAAAGTCTTGCTAATAACTTTTTATTAAATCAAGGTCTGCAATGGTTATGCAGTAATTATCGTTGTTATCATGGGGAAATTGATTTAATTATGCGACACAATCAATATCTAGTGTTTGTTGAAGTCCGTTCTCGCAATTCTTTAAATTTTGGTGGTGCAATTGCTAGTATTACCCCCGCTAAACAAAAAAAATTAATTAAAACCGCCATGCATTATCAAATTACCACAAAACAATGGGAACTGTATCCTTGTAGATTTGATTTAATTCTTTTACAAGGAAAAAATAATCAAATTGAGTGGCTGCAAAATTTTATATTAGGTGAAGATTAATGGAACAACGAATTAAACAATTATTACATAATAGTATTGATGCTAAAATTACAATAGCTGATGTAGTACCAAAATTAATTGCAATGGCCGCACAACGTTTAATTAATTGCTTATTAAATGATAATAAAATTTTATTATGTGGTAATGGTGGATCTGCTGCCAATTGCATGCATTTCTCCACGGCTATGATGAATCACTTTGAAATTGAAAGGCCATCATTACCAATAATGAATTTAACTACAGATTTAGCATTAATCACCGCAATTGCAAATGAAAACCACTACAACGATATTTTTGCCAAACAAATTAACACCATGGCGCATGAAGGCGATATTTTACTGACATTATCTACTACAGGAAATTCTGATAGCTTATTAAATGCAATCAATGCCGGTAATGATCGCAATATGGATATTATCGCTTTAACCGGAAGAGATGGCGGCATTTTAGCCAATCATTTAGGACCTGAAGATATTGAAATTCGCATCACTATAGATAATGCCGCCCGTATTAGAGAAATACATTTATTTATCTTGCATTGTTTTTGTGATCTAATTGATCAATCATTATTTAAACAAATATTAGAATAGAGAGCAATCCCATGAAAAACTTCAAAATGATAGCATGTTTACTTATTATACAATTACTTACAGGTTGTATTGCGGCAATTGTAGCTGGTGCTGCCGCTGGTGTTATTGTTTACGATCGTCGCAGTTTAATCATTATGGAAAGTGATTTACGTATTTTTCATAAAATTAATACAGCAATTATAACCAATCCACAGTTCCATAATTCACGTATTGTCATTGTTAGTTTCAATCATGTCGTTTTATTAATCGGACAAACACCAGATCCTAAATTGCGCTTAGTTGCAGAAAATACAGCTCATCAACAAAATAATATACGTCGTGTATATAATGAAGTCAAAGTCAATTATCCAATTACAATAGAACAACAAGCGAAAGACACTTGGATTACAGGACAAATACGCAGCAAAATGTTAGCTACAAAAGGTCTTGAATCTGGATCCATTCGCATTATTACTGAAAATGGCGTAACTTACCTTATGGGTATTGTCACGCAAGAGCAAGCCAATTTAGCTATTGCAGTTGCAAGACAAATTCCAGGAGTTAAACAAGTAATTAAAGTTTTTCAATATATTAATTAAGAAACTGCAAGAAAATAACTTGAATATTTTCTTACAGTTCTTGAGACAATTGTCATATTAAATAATGCATGGTAAAATTATGACCAAATTTAATGGAGAGTTATAAGTTATGCAGCAAAACATTGATCAATCTAATCTACAAGATAAGAATTTTTTTAACTTATCTTCCAAGCAACTAAAAATTCATCCTGCTATAGCATACCTTCGGCAACTAGAAGATCGAAAAGCTACACCCCAATTGGAAAGCTTTCTATCAAGCTTTGATAAGCCTAAATCAATTAATTACAAAAATTTTGTAGAAGGTGTAAAAAAATTTATTGATCTAGCTAACTCTAATCCTGTTGGCAAAGGAAACAATAGAGAAATATTATATGGAACTATTTATTTAGGACTTCATTATAATAACGATTTAACAAAATTATGGAATGATGAGCATCTTAATCAAGAACCTATTAAAGCCTATGAAGTAAAAACTGTTGCTCCTGATCAGTGGGATTATCCCATACAAGATTGCTCTATTCTTATTTATAAAGGACAACAACCAGCTCAAGCATTAAACAATTTAGTAAAAGGGCCAACTGTCATAGACTGTGCTATGTTTACGCAGTTAAGCTTATGGTTTGGTATTCGATATATGCTGGGTAATGAACGATTTAACCAATGTTTTGGACGTGCTCCATTTTTTATAACTAATCATGTCTTCAATAGCATTAAGGAAAGCAGCAAACCTTTTTCTGGAAATCCACTTTATTCATTTTTAGCAAAAAAAGACAAAGCAACAATTCCATCCGTCACTATTAGGTATCTTTCAAATATTCCTTTATACATATTCAAACATCCAGGAGGAAACTATAGTGGTAATTATTGTATCGTAATTGATGATCAATATTATATATTTGATCCTCATTTAGAGAATACGCAAGGAGTAACTAAAGCTTTTGTATTAAACTTACTACGTGATTCATTCAATGAGGATAGAAAACCCGATGATATTGACTACTTATCTTTATATGAGGCAACTCCAGAAAAATTTCATCCTCAGTTATTGCAAACGTATAGCCAATTAATTAAGAATGCTGAATATTTACGTGACACAACATTATCAGAAGAAGAATTCTCTGATGTAAAGCAAATTTCAGAAGATGAACTCACCTTCGATTTGCATAAATTTTCAATTTGGCTACAATGTGTGGAAAATACTATACAACCTGATTCCATTGATTATTTACCTCTACCTATTGACTATTCTCTTATACCAACTACATTACTTAATGTCATTCCATTTGAAAATAGAACCTCTATGGACTTTTTTAAATTTAAACTGGAATCCCCACAGCATAAAGAATTAATGATAATAAGTAAGCAATTTTGTCAAAGCATCATGACTAATGAATCTAAGCTCGTTATATTAACTGGAAAAGCTGGTGTTGGTAAAACGGCCTCGGCTGTCTGTGCCGCGAAAGAATTAACAGTTAGAGGAAAAACAGTACTCTGGATATCAGAA
>CAXNCW010000031.1:0-8564 GCA_964200955.1 Legionellaceae bacterium | reverse complement strand
CGCTAATAAACACTGTCCTAAAGCATTATTTAATTTATGTGCGCCTGTATGTAATAAATCTTCACGCTTTAAAAATACTTTGGGGCCATTAATTGCTTTGGCAAAAGATGGCACTTCGGTGAGTGCTGTGGGTCTGCCAGCGTAATTTTTTAATATCATATTTAATGTATTTTGGAAGGTTATATTTTGTTTACTATGTTGCCAAACATCAATGAGTTCATTTATGGGCGCAACTAATATTTCGGGGATATACATACCACCAAATTCATCATAGCGACCAATTGCATTAGATGATGTTTCGTTACTCATAATTACCTCGTAGTGCTTGAATGAATTGTTGAATTAATACACAATCTTTATTACCTTTTGATAATTCTACTCCACTTGATACATCTACACCATGTGGTTGTAAATAATTAATAACATCATTAACGTTCTTTGCTGATAAACCGCCAGCTATGAGCCAACGAAAAGGCAAATTATAATCTATTTGCTGATAATTAATAATATTGCCACTGCCAGCTTCGGTGTTATCAATTAAAATAAAATCTCTACCAGGATCAAGGTATTGTAATCCAATATTATTAATTATATGACCATTGTCTAGTAAATTTTGCACATAAATTCTTGTATAATTTTTTGGTAATAAATAATGTTGGGAGCGTGATAGATCACCATGTAATTGCACCGTGTGAATAGTTGTTTGTAAACAAATGTTATGCATTTCATTGGCGTTCTGATTAACAAAGACCGCAACGGGTATAGCACCAGCGGTTACTGTCGCTTTTGCAATAGCAATTGCTTGTTGGATGTTAACGTAGCGTGATGATTGTGGATGAAAAACTATACCAATGAAATTAGCACCAGCCGTTGCCGCTACAGCTGCAATTTGTGGCTGACTAATACCACAAATCTTGATTAATAGTTGATTATTCATGATGAATTTCTTGAATAAGATTTGCAGGATTATCTGCAGTGACTAAAGCTTCGCCGATTAATACAGCATTAAATCCAGCTTGATAATACTCTTGAGCTAATTTTGCACTAGTAATACCTGATTCTGCAACTGTAATAATATTTTTGGGGATTTTGGTAATTAGTTGTAATGCGCGTTGCGTATCGATAGCAAAGGTTTGTAAATCACGATTATTAATACCGATAATGTTAGCGCCACAATCTAATGCTAGTTGTAATTCATCATAGTTATGAACTTCAGTTAAGACATCAAGGTTGAGAGTATGGGCGTAAGCTGATAATTCTTGAATTTTTTTGCCAATAGCTGCAACAATTAATAATATAGCGCTGGCGCCAGCGATTGCTGCTTCAGCAATTTGTAATTTATCAATAATAAAATCTTTACGAATAATTGGTATTGGTTGTGATTTTATGGCATGTGCAATTGTACTTAAATCTTCAATATGGCCATGAAAAAAATTTTCATCAGTTAAAATTGATAAAGCATTAGCGCCACCTAAGATGTATTTTTGAGCTAATGCAATCGGATTAGTAATGGCTGCAAGGTTGCCTTTACTCGGCGATCGACGCTTAATTTCAGCAATTACTGCTAATGATTGAGTTTGTAATGCGGTTTTAAAACTCATTGGAGTTTGTAATTTTAAGTTATTATTTAATAATTGTGTAATAGCATGATTGGAGTTAATTTTTAATAATTGTTTTAAAGTTGCGACTTCCTGTTTTTTGCGCAATAAAATATGTTGTAGTTTATTAGTCATGAGAAAATTCAATCCAATTTTTTAATAAAGTTAATACAGAACCATTATATAGAGTTTCTTTAGCATGTTGAATGGCTATGAGAATAGATGGATGCATGCCATATATATACAGAGCAATTGCAGCATTGAGAATTAAAGTATCTGCAATTGCGCTACGATGACCCTGAAAAGTGTTTAATAAAAGCTTTGCATTTAGTTGCGCATTACCGCCACGTAAATCATTTATATGACATTGCTCAAATCCAAATTGCTTGGGATCAATTTTGTAAGTAAATTTCTCTTTATTGTTGATTTCAATGATTTCACTCGATCCAGCGCAATTAATTTCATCCAAGCCGATACTATGAGCGATTATAGATCGAGAGTTACCGTTTTTGAGTAAAACATCGGCCATAATTGGTAATAGTTGTGAATTTAACACTCCTAAAATTAAATGCTGGGCATTCGCAGGATTTAATAATGGTCCTAAAATATTAAAAGTTGTCGGGACATTAAGTTCTTTACGAATATTTTTTATAGCTTGTGTGATTGGATGAAAATTGGGAGCATAACAAAACCCAATGCCAATTTTATCAATGCTAGCGCTGACTTGTGTGGCGGTTAATTGAATATTGACTCCTAATGCCTCAAGAACGTCAGCAGATCCACATAATGATGATACTGAACGATTGCCATGTTTGGCAATTTTGATACCGCAGCTAGCGGCAAGCATTGCACTACCTGTAGAAATATTAACGGTATTAAAGCCATCACCACCGGTACCAACGATATCTAATACTTTATGAGGTGTGTGTACTCTAAGCATATTGTGTTGCAAAATTTTAACTATTGCTGCTAACTCAGTTGCTGTTTCTTTTTTTGCGCGTAATAATACTAAAAATGCAGCTATTTGTATCTGATTAGTAGTTGGATCTAACATTTCATCTAATGCTTGTTGGAACAACATATCAGATAATGGTTCTTGACGTATGAGTTTTTCTATACTGGTTTTCATAGCGTTGCAAATTCCTGTAATAATAATGGTCCTTCTGGAGTCAAAATCGATTCCGGATGAAATTGGACCCCATAAATTGGTAAGTCATTATGGCGTATCCCCATAATGATTTGTTGTTGATTTTCTGCTTCAATAATTA
Organism: Legionellaceae bacterium; assembly: GCA_964200955.1. Taxonomy (GTDB): domain Bacteria; phylum Pseudomonadota; class Gammaproteobacteria; order Legionellales; family Legionellaceae; genus CAXNCW01. The sequence goes on along the minus strand of CAXNCW010000031.1, from coordinate 5,698 downwards.
AACTTGGGGGTAAAGTCACGCGTTCAACAATTAACGAATGATATCTACCGGCAATAAATGGTAAAGAGAGTTTTTTATATAAACTATTTTGTTGATGAAAAATTAGATCACTTTTACCATGGGAAATTTCTTGTGCTTGTATGACATTACCGTTTACAGCAATGGCAATGGCTTGATGACCAAGACAGACACCAAGTAATGGTATTGGTTGAATGTGACCAGTAATTATTTGATAAATTAACTCAACACAAATGCCGGCATCTTCTGGTCTACCAGGCCCTGGTGACAGAATTATAGCTTGTGGCGATAGCTGTTTAATTTCGTTAATACTGATTTTATCATTACGTATTACTTGAACTTTATTATACAAAGAAACGCAATTTTGATAAAGATTATAGGTGAAACTATCATAGTTATCTATAATTAATAACATATTGATGCCCCAGGTTTTTCATTTTGAGCGCGAGCAATAGCGTCTAATACGGAGCTTGCTTTTTGATAAGTTTCATTGGACTCGGTTGCAGGGTTGGAATCATAAACTATGCCAGCCCCAGTACGAATGGTTGCGGTACCATTTTGTAAAATAGCCATTCTAATTGCTAAGCAGCTTTCTAAATCACCTACTGTATCAAGACGACAAATAGCACCGCCATATAATCCACGACGTGATTTTTCTAATTTATCGATAATTTGCATGGCGCGAATTTTTGGAGCACCACTTACAGTACCAGCTGGAAAAGCGGCAGTAAAAGCATTGAGAGCATCGTATGGTTGTTGTAAAGTACCATTAATTGTTGAAGTAATATGACTGACATGGGAATAGTGTTTGATTTTGGTTAATTCATTGACACGAACACTTCCAGGGGCACTTACCATGCCTATATCATTTCTAGCTAAATCAACTAACATCATATGTTCTGCCATTTCTTTAGGATCGTTGAGTAATGAGTTGGAGATGTTAGTATCATCTTGTTTATTTTGGCGTTTACGGGTTCCGGCTATAGGATTGATGGTTATTTGTTTATTATGGACACGTATAAATCTTTCTGGCGACGCGCCAATAATAACATTAGTTGCTGTTGGTAAATAAAACATAAACGGTGATGGACTGACTTTACATAAAGATTCGTAAATTTTTAGTGGAGTAACGCTATATTGACGTTGAAAACAGCGCGAAATTACAATTTGAAAAGCATCGCCGCGAATAATATAATTTTTAGCCATTTCAACCATCTGCATGAATTCTACATCAGAGGTGTCTGTAGATATAGTTGCTGTTTCTTGTAAACATGGTGTTTTTGATTGTGTTTTTGGTTGTATTGTTTTAGTTGTGGTTAATATTTCAATAATAGTAGTTATTTTTTGTTGTGCTTGTTGGTATGCTTGTGTAATGTCCGTATCGATTTTTACTATTGTACTGACTAATACAGTATTATTATCGTGATCAAAAGTAATATTTAATGCATAAAAATTAAATGAAAGTACTGGTAACGTGGTATCTGCTGTATGACTATCTGGTATGTCTTCAAAAAAACGTACAATATCATAGGTGACAAATCCCACAGCACTAGTAATTAGATGATTAATTGTAGCTCTAGTTGTATATCTGTTTTGTGTTTGTAAATCACGTAATGCAGATAATGGTTGTTTGTTATCGTTATTATTGATTGTTAATGTTGCAATAGTTTCAAAACAAATAAATGAATAGCGTTTTTCTGCTGCTTTGTATAGATCTTCAAGGATAACTCCATCACTTTTAAATTTTTTATATAATAATTGATAGATAATTATAGGTCTTAATTGGTTTGCAGGAATTTCTTGAAACACAGCAATTTTTTTAGAATTTTTTGCAAGAACAGTGAATTCTTCTAATGTTAATGGTTGTATCATGTCTTGACTCCAATTTGACCGCAATCTTGTAATGATATACCATTACAGGATTGCGGTCAATAACAACTGAATATGTAATAGAGATTTATGCACGTATATGTTATATTAAACGACGCATAATGAGACTTACTATTTAAAATGACCAGAATCAAAACAGCCGTTTTCCCCGTTGCTGGCATCGGCTCACGCTTTCTCCCGGCAACTAAAGCCAATCCTAAAGAAATGCTACCTATTGTTGATAAACCTTTGATTCAATATGCGGTTGAAGAAGCCATGCGTGCAGGACTAAATCATATGATTTTTATTACCAACGCCAGTAAACGCTCAATCGAAGATCATTTTGATTCTAATCGTGAGTTAGAATCATATTTATTTGAACATAATAAGCAAGAGTTATTGGCTGTGGTTAAACAAATATCGCCAGTAGGCATTAGTTTTACTTATGTGCGACAAAATTGCCCTTTGGGTTTAGGTCATGCTATTTTGTGTGCTGAGCATGTTGTGGGCAATGAATCCTTTGCAGTTTTATTAGCTGATGATTTAATTGATGATTCTGTACCATGTCTTGCCGAAATGATAACGCTAGCGCATGATGGTAATCAATCAGTGGTCGCCGTACAGCCGGTATCTTGGGATGAGGTTGAACGATATGGCGTCGTCAGCATTGCTACCCCATTGGCATCCCATGCACAGATACTAGATATCGTAGAAAAACCTCAAAAAGAGTTGGCTACATCTAATTTAGTTGCAGTTGGACGTTATGTTTTTACTAAACAAATATTTTCTTGTCTTAAACAACTGCAACCTGATCATCGCGGGGAAATTCAATTAACCGATGGGATTAAGAATTTATTGCTTGAACAAACGGTTCAGGCTTACAAATTTTCTGGTAAAAGATATGATTGTGGCTCAAAATTAGGTTATTTACAGGCAATTACTGAATTTGGTATGCGGCATAGTGAAATAGGACTAGAATTTACTCAGTATTTGGCTAACAAGTAAGCGTGGGAATTATGCAAGTTACAGTGTATGGTGCAGGTTATGTGGGTCTGGTTACAGCTGTGTGTTTGGCGGAAATTGGACATGATGTCCTATGTATAGATATTGATAGTAAAAAAATCACGGATTTACACAATGGTATTTTACCCATATATGAAGCTGACTTAGAAAACTTGTTGCATACTAATCAACAACAGAAGCGTATTCAGTTCACTATGGATCAACAAGCTGCAGTAGCGTTTGGTAATATTCATATGATTGCTGTTGGTACGCCATCACGGGCTAATGGCTCAGTAAATTTAGATTATGTAGATGCAATCGCACACACTATTGGACAATATAGAACAACAGATTGTATAGTAGTAAATAAATCTACCGTACCTCCAGGAACGGCCGAACGTGTTGACAATATTATTAATGCGACAGCTGCAAAGTTTGCAAATAATTTTATGGTAACAGTAGTATCTAATCCTGAATTTCTACAAGAGGGTACCGCCGTTAACCAATGTATGCACCCAGATAGAATTTTAATTGGCACCACATCAATGGCGGCGGCAGAATTAATGCGCCACTTCTATCAACCATTATTACTTGAACACCCAGAACGTTTTTTAATAATGAATCCGCGTTCAGCAGAATTAACTAAATATGCAGCCAATGCTTTATTAGCAACAAAAATTAGTTTTATTAACGAAATCAGTCAAATTGCAGAATGTGTTGGTGCTGATATTCAAGAAATAAAATGCGGTATGGCTCTCGATTATCGCATCAATCCTGCATTTTTAAATGTTGGCTGTGGTTTTGGTGGTTCTTGTTTTCCGAAAGATTTAGCTGGACTTAAATGCATAGCTCAAGATCATCAATTTAATCCCATAATGATTTCTGCGGTGATTCAGCGCAATTACGAACAACAACAATTATTATTTAAAAAACTCAACATATTTTTTCAAAATAAATTACAAAATAAAACTATTGCGTTATGGGGATTAGCATTTAAACCACATACCGACGATATCCGTAATGCTTCAAGTCAGGCATTAATTGATGCATTATTAGCTGCTGGTACAATCATTCAAGCTTATGATCCATTGGCTATGCCAGCCACTAAAGCACATTATGCAGATAAGTTAGAACAATTACATTTTGCTGATTCAGCATTAGCAGCATTACAGCAAGCTGATGCTTTAGTTTTAGTTACAGAATGGCCGCAATTTCAAGAGCATGCTTTAACAACAATTTATCAATATTTAAAAGCACCAGTGATTTTTGATGGACGTAATATTTTTGATCCACTTGAGGCTAGCAAGTTAGGATTTCATTATTTTGGTATTGGGCGTGCTACTTAAATGAGTCATCTTAAATCAATTGGAGTTATAGTGCCCGTGTTTAATGAATCAGTAAATTTACGCAAATTTGTTGAACGACTGGAATCAGTAACTACCTCTATGAGTAATTATAATTGGCATTATATTTTTGTAAATGATGGCAGCCAAGATAATTCGTGGGCAATTTTGCATGAATTATCTTTAAAATATCAAAAGATTATTGCATTAGATCTATCACGTAATTTTGGTAAAGAAATCGCGCTCACAGCTGGCGTACATGAAACTGCAGTTGATATTGATGCAGTTATTTGTATGGATGCTGATTTACAACACCCTCCAGAATTAATTCCACAACTAATTACTGCGTGGGAGCAGGGAGCAGAGATAGTTATTACATGTCGACAAAGTATTCAAGAACAACCATTATTAAGACGCCTTGGATCTTATGTTTTTTATTGGTTTATGAATAAAATTTCTGATATAAAAATGCTACCACAAACAACTGATTATCGTTTATTTGATAAAAAAGTTATATTTTTTTTCAAACAAATTAAAGAACAAAAACGAATGTTTCGCGGGTTATTAGACTGGATGGGTTTCCGTAGTACGATAGTGAACTTTCACGCTGATGCACGTCAAGGCGGTGAAGCTGGTTATTCTTACAGTAAATTAATACGTTTATCCTTGGATGCATTTACATCATTTTCTTTATTTCCATTACGATTAATTAGTTATTTAGGCATTGTAGTGTCATTAGTGAGTAGTATTCTACTGTCAATAATGTTAATTATAAGATTTTTTATTAATGCTAAACTGTTTACTGGTTTGGCTTTTTTAGCTGTGGGTAATACACTGTTGATGGGTATTATTTTAGTAGGCGTTGGTTTAGTAGCAATGTATGTTGGTAAAATTCATATTGAAGTATTAGGACGACCACTTTATATTATTCGTGAACGTTTATGAGAGCTAATAACTTATTAAATGTTAGCGCATTGTCTTTCGGTGCTTATATGATTTCCCATGTAGCAAATTACGGCACACAAATCATGTTGGGGCGATGGCTTGGTCCTGTAGATTATGGCAGTTATAATGCTTTAATGGCGATCTTGGTCTTATGTGCCGTACCCATTGTTGCCGTTGGTTTTTGGGTGACACGTTATGTTGCCAATTATGCTGCTGCTGGCAAGCAGACTATTATAGCGAAATTTTATAAACACAACGTTTTGCAATTATTAATATTTGGTATAATTTTGCTTGGTATATTATGGCTTTTACGTCCTTATATTAATAATTTTTTGCATATTAATAATTTTTTTGCGATATCCTGGTTAGGCCCAATTGCTATGATTGCACTGCTACAACCATTGAATGTTGCATTTTCACAAGGCTTGCAAAATTTTCATTGGGTAGCAATAAATAACGCCACATCAGGACCATTGCGTTTACTTATTTGTGGCGGTGCTGCCTGGATTGGCCGTGGCTTA
>CAXNCW010000030.1:0-8567 GCA_964200955.1 Legionellaceae bacterium | reverse complement strand
GATGTGCAGTGTAAATTAGCCCCACATGCTGTATTAAAAATTTTATTAGAAGGTAATCAAAGATTTATTAATGATACACGCATTCATCGTAGTTCTAAAATTGATATTAAAAATACGGCAAAAACTCAACATCCAATTGCCGTGATTTTAGGTTGTATTGATTCGCGGGTGCCGGTGGAAACTGTGTTTGATGTCGGATTTGGTGATGTCTTTTGTGTGCGTATTGCTGGTAATATTGTTAATAATGATATTTTAGCGAGTATCGAGTATGCTTGTCATGTAATTGGTGCAAAATTAATTGTTGTGCTCGGACATACTAAATGCGGTGCGATTTCATCAGCTTGTGATAATGTACAAATGGGCCACATTACGCAATTATTAGAGAAGATCCAGCCAGCGTTAGTAGCTGAAATCATGACAAGTACTAATAGGTCTAGTAGTAATGGTAATTTTGTGGATAATATTACTAAATTAAATATTGCGACCTCATTACAACAAATTTATACGCAAAGTAAATTATTACAATCTTTAATTATCAAAGAAGAAATTGGTTTAGTTGGTGCATTGTATAATATTGAAAGTGGTCGTGTAACCTTTGATAATTATAGCAATGAATTAAATAAAATTTGTCCAGCGAGTAGCGCTGTTCTGGTAGAAAAAATCAAGAAAATTATTTAGGAGATCCCTTATATATGCGTGCTTCACAATGGTTACTGTCAACATTGCGTTCTATTCCTAATGATGCTGAATTAATCTCGCATCAATTAATGTTGCGTACCGGTATGATTCGTAAATTGGCTTCGGGATTATATACTTGGATGCCTTTGGGTTTACGGGTGTTACACAAAATTGAAAAAATTGTACGTGAGGAAATGGAACGCATACATGCCATTGAATTATTAATGCCGGCAGTACAACCGGCAGAATTATGGCAAGAAACTGGTCGCTGGGATACCTTCGGTAATCAGCTGCTCACTATGCGTGATCATAATCAACGCGATTATTGTTTTGGACCCACGCATGAAGAGGTCGTTACTGATTTAATGCGTAATGAATTACAGTCTTATAAACAATTGCCAATTACTGTGTATCAAATACAAAATAAATTTCGCGATGAAATTCGTCCGCGTTTTGGGGTGATGCGTGCTCGTGAATTTTTGATGAAAGATGCTTATTCATTTCATTTAAATTTGGAATCATTACAAGAGACCTATGCTGATATGATCAGCGCTTATTGTAAGATTTTAGAACGATTGCAATTGCGTTATCGCATGGTTGAAGCCGACACTGGTGCTATTGGTGGTTTCGCCTCACATGAATTTCAAGTTTTAGCTGCGTCCGGTGAAGATATTATAGTTTATAGCGATGGCAGTGACTATGCCGCGAATATTGAACAAGCAACATATTTATTGCCACTCAAGCTAAATAATATAGTCGTTGATACTCCTATGATGCAAATTATTGATACAATTAATCAAAAAACTATTGATGATTTAGTGAATTATTTAGATATTGCGGCGTGTCATATGGTGAAAACTTTAATTGTTGAAGGCGTCAAGGACCCATTAGTGGCATTAATTGTGTGTGGTGATGATGAATTAAATCTGATTAAAGCCGCCAAACATCCCTTAGTAAAACATCCGTTATGTTTTGCTGATGAACAACTGATTAAACAAACTTTAAATGCATCAGTTGGTTCTTTAGGGCCAGTAAATTTATCTATTCCTCTAGTTGTAGACTATCGTACTGCCGCCATGCCCAATTTTATTTGTGGTGCCAATTGTGATGATAAGCATTTGATTAATGTGGTGTGGGGGCGTGATGTTGCTTGTCAAGATCTCTGGGATTTACGTAATATACAAGAGAATGATTTAAGTCCGGATAATCTTGGTAATTTGCATCTATGTCGTGGTATTGAAGTTGGACATGTATTTCAGTTAGGTAATAAATATTCACAAGCTATGCATGCAACAGTTTTAGATAATAATAGTAAAGCACAACCATTATTAATGGGTTGTTATGGTTTAGGCATTAGTCGTATGGTCGCGGCCATTATCGAGCAGCATCATGATGAGAACGGTATTATCTGGCCACGCAGTATAGCGCCATTTACAGTAGTGATTATTCCAATTAATATGCAACGTTGTCTTGCTGTGAAAGATGTAGCAGAAAAATTATATGCTGATTTAATTAATCTTGATATTGAGGTGTTATTAGATGATCGTAATGAAAGGCCAGGCGTATTATTTACTGATCATGATTTAATTGGGATTCCACAACGTATAGTAATTAGTGAACGGCACTTAGCACAAAATTGTGTTGAATATTTGGAGCGTAATACTAATATTAAACAGATTATTGCTGTAAATGAGATTGTTAATTTATTTTAATGCAGGCATTAAAATAATGGTCTCATCTTCAACTTGATTAACTTTTTTAGTAAAAAATCCTGGGCGAGATTGACGTTTGGCTATAAATTCTTCTAAGTTAATAACGACATCAGGATGACAATCTTGCTGTTGCACTTGCTCGGCATTTAATGGTTCTAATTTATTAATTATCGCTGCATAATCAAAAGCCGTATTATTATAATCTACACTATCTGGATGTTTAGTCGAAATGGTAAAATAATTACGACTTATCTTATTCAATAATGATTTTATGATATTTAATACCACAAAACAACCATCAATAATTGCATGGACTATATTACGTGATGTTTTTATTAGTGCGTAGCTAAAATTAGACACATTAGTTGTCCACCATAACGGTCGTAAAATATGTGTATTCACTCGTTGTAGTTCTTTAATAATATGTTGATTTGATTCTGCGCTGATTGTACCAGCATCGTCAAGTCCTCTTACGAGACTTTGCAGGTAAAATACTTTGCGCGTCATATGGCTGATAAATGAATCATCTTCTGCGTAGACGCGGATATCTCTTAATTCTGCTGAGATATGAGTAAGAATTTCTGGGGCATCATTATTTGTTTGCTGGCCTTTGTTATTATGTTGATTGTAGTAACAATGACAATTTAATACTTCTTCCATGAGTGCAGTGATATCATCCAGCATTTTTTTGAGCGGTAATTGCTCTAGATCAATATCGTCATGAGATGATATCTGCATAAATTCTTGCATTAATTGATTTTGATCTTTTTTCCTAATAACATTAATAAATTGCATTATTTGTTGTGCTTGTGCCGTTGGATTAGGTGTATCCAGCGCTGCAAAAATTATAATTAAATCTTGTTCATCAAGAAAGGCAATTACCTCATCAATAATTTTAATAAATTTTTTATGAAATAATACCGGAGCAATTTGCTCGCCAATAGCCGATAGCCATAGATTTAAGGCAATTTTTTTCATATCTTTCGAAATAATATTAGCAACTGTTGTAGCTTTATGTTGTGGATTAATAATATCTAGTAACACTAAAGGTGAGTCTTGAGGCATAAGCTGATTTATTAAAGCGAGCGCTGCTAGTTTCATGTCGGCCTCGCTGTTTGTCATAAGATTATTAAAAGTCTTAGAATTTTTATTGAGAAATTTAATCAGAAATAAATTTTCATGAGGTATAGCGAGAAATTGTGTTTTTTTCTGATCATTGTTAATAAAACTTGCTAAAAGAGGCATGAGTTTATTTGATACCAGTTCTGACAATTTCTTTTTCATGCTGCCTTTGAGGGCACTTAAATAATTCCCTTTGAGCTCAGCTTGCAAAGGAATTAATTCTTGTAAAAAAATTTGCAGTTCCTGATCTAAACTATGGAAATTTTCAATTTTAAAATAATTTTTGAATTCAGCCAAAATCTCTACTGTTGTAAGCTTAAGTTCTTTGTTGATGATTTTATTTAAACAATGGTGTATAAATTGTTGAGAATTATGATCTCTGCTGAGGATTTTTGATATCTCTTGCGCATGAGGATAAGTAATAAAAGCAGAAAGATGAGGAAGAAAATCATTTTGTAAATAATTACCTAATGATATAGAGAGTTTATTGTGCAAATCAGGTGTTATACAATCTATATAGCTCTCTATCCCATTATTATCACCATGCGGTATAAAAACTTGATATTTACGTGTTAGCCAAGTGCGTAACTCTAATGCTGAAGCCATTTGTTTGATAATACTTTTGAAACTAGTTTTTGATAGAATTTTTAGATAAACGTCATCAGGATGCCTGGGAGACAAATTACTAGCTAATGCGGTTCTGACCCCAAACCATGAATATACAGATTTTTTAAATGTAGATGGTAATTTTATTATAGAATAATAACATTCGGCGATAAAATTTAACATGTCACCCAGTATAGAGACCCCAAATGATATTGTGTAAGGATTTTTGAGCTCAGTAAGTTTGGTATTAATACCCTTCATTGCATAACTGATAACAGCCGTGAGCTGATTGCGACTTAATTTAATTTGATGACTGTTTTTATTATTTAATTCACGTAATGCTTGCGCTATATATTTAAGTATTTGACGTTTTAATCTATCAGGATTAAGACTATCATTTTTTTGTATATTAGCATAAATCCAGTCAATTATTTTTTGACTAACTCCGGTTCCTAAAACTGCAATATATTCTTGATTAAATTGCTTTTCAGCTTTAAAAAATGCTGGATAGTAGTCATCACCTTGTAAATTTTTTAAATTAAATAATATTTTTTGCTTTCTACCAACACTATGAATATATGCCGGTTCAATAGTGTCATCTAAACCACGATTGCGACCAATACCTTGAATCAGCGTATCAGGACTATTATTAAGATTTAATCTTTTGTCAGTAATATTAATCACTGTATGTAAATTTATATCGCTAAATCCTTCGGTTTTTTTATTGCTAACATAAATACCAACAAAGCCTAAGCGAAAATAATTGTCAGCGATTTCTTCTGAAAAGTTTAAATAATTGGGTTTAAAAATAGATTCACAAGCATGAGTATTCAAAATTTCTAATGCAGTATGCTGCCGTTTTTTAGCGTGCTTATGTAGCACACCATTCTCATCGTATAAATCATTGATATCTTCTTCTAGGCCTGAGAATGGTTTTGATTCATCGATTGGTGTTTCAGCTTTCTGCATTCCAGTTATCATGCCAATCATTAAATGCGATCTTGCATAATCATCAAATTTATACCTGAATTGTGGATATTTATTTTGGATGGTAATTATTAATTCATCAGACAAAGACCAATTATCAATGAATTGTCGTAATTCTTGATCATTTTCAAGCATGGATTGTATAGCATTAGATAAATATTCAAGTAATTCACCGATAATTTGAGCGCCTAGTAGATCCAGATCGTTTGCTAATTTTTGTTGATAATAGTGTGCGGTTCTGAATTTAAATCTGTTCATCACTATATTTTGTAATTGATTGAAGTCGTGTTTACGCAAATGATTGTGTTCTATTTCAGTCAACCCTGTAATATCAGTCAGTACATATTCAATTAAATTATGAAATATAGTGTTTTTCAATTGCATAGCTAATGTTTTTTTCGCTAAATTCTCACTGATTTTCTGTTCATCGTTGTTAAAAGCTTTTTTATAATGCTTCTTTGTGTGATGTAAGTCTTCTGCAATTACATTAGTTTCAGGGTCAATAATCTGAAAAAACTGGGAGATCTCAGATCGCCTAATAATGTTGCCATCATGATAAATATTGTTTTTTGCTTGATCTGGATTTTGTAAGGCATAACAAAAATTCACTAATGTTTCATTATCATCAATTATACATAGCATTTTTCTTGCAGAAGGCACTTGCAAGCCCCATCTTGTGGTATTTTCTCCGGATTTTCTATGTATATAAAATGGTAATTCTTCAACTAATGCGTTAGCTGCAGAACTTTGTTCTTCCTGAATCGTATTGAAAAAGCGCAATAATAATCCATTGAATATATTATACCAAAACTGTTGAGTCCAAAAACGCAAATTTTGTAATTTATTTCTGTCAGACATATTACGCGCATGCTGCATATACAATAGTGAAAATTGACCCTGGCCGGCGTTTTGTTTTTGTCCACTAGACATAATGGCCACAGGTTTTTTTCCTGATAAGTTATAAGTTTCTTGGTTAGGTGTGGCGGTTAAAAACATAGATAGTTTTTGTTTTGATAGCTCAATCAAGCGCACACGTTGGCGTTCCGTTTTCATGATTAAATGCTGTTCATCAAAGGATAAAAATGTACAATCAGGTTTGGTATTTAGTAGTACTTGATAATATTGAGTTAGTAGTCGTTCAATCGAACCGATGATGATTGTTCCCGTGCCAAGGTTTTCATGCATATTATTTAGCGCTATACTAATTTTAGGATTATCTTCTTGATCCCGTAAGATCAATATTTTATTAACCAAATCATCTGGCAGTAAACGTTTAAGATCTTTGGTAAATTGAGTTATTAGTTTATCGGGAATTGCGAAAATACCATTATTATTGGAAATGGATAAAATTAACATCCATAATGCTTGCACAAACGTTTTGCCGGAGCCAGTAGCCAGTGCTATCAGCAAATTACTGATATCAGATTCTACTTCTATTTTTTTAATAAAATTATGTAAAGTAATTAAGTGTGTACGGTATAAATCAATTTTGTTGATACCGCCAATGCTATAATCAGTGTTAATTGTAACTGCTACATCTAATTGCTGATCTTGAGCAATTTTCAAAATAAAATTTTGATTACTTAAGAGATTAAGAATTTCATAATTATCATAATCAGTAATTTTTTTAAAAATTGTATCTTGATTCACTGGTATCCAAGGAGCAAACCATAATGTATGGTTTTGATTTTTCTGCACAGTCAATCTAAATCGATAGCTATGAGAATTTATGAATATTTGCTGTTCAGCTATATTATCTCTAATTTTCTGATTACATAATTCATAAAGCGTTTTTTTGCCTAACGATGTATCTAATACATATGATTTAAAAAAATCCAACGCTGTATAAGCTAAATAAACATCTTTGGCTGTAGTAAGTAACATGATTTTATTGTGTGCAGAAAGTTTCATGAAATATATTCTCTGAATATTGTATTAGGACTTTATTTTAGAAATTATACTTGACGATATAAATACTGTCAATAATGCATGATAAATATCTATATTAATTATATACGTAACACGCCGTATTTCGTAGAGTCAATCTTATTGTTTAATGCTATTGACAGACTTAATCCTAAGATTATTCTGGTATCTTCTGGGGCAATAACACCATCATCCCAAAGACGTGCGCTAGCATAATATGGGTGTCCTTGTAGTTCATATTGATCTAAAATAGAAGATTTAAATTCTTTTTCATCCTCATAAGACCACTGTGATTGTTGTTTTAAATATTTATCACGAGTAATTTGCGCTAAAACATTAGCTGCTTGTTCGCCACCCATGACGGAAATCCTGGCGTTAGGCCAGGTCCAGAGAAATCTTGGTTCATAAGCGCGACCGCACATGGCATAATTACCAGCACCAAAGCTACCGCCAACAATGACTGTAAATTTTGGTACTTGCGCATTGGCTACAGCCATAACCATTTTTGCCCCATGTTTGGCAATGCCCGCTGCTTCGTATTTACTCCCGACCATAAAGCCAGTAATATTTTGTAGAAATATTATTGGAATTTGACGCTGAGTGCATAATTCAATAAAATGCGTTCCTTTTTGTGCGCTTTCAGAAAATAAAATACCATTGTTTGCAATAATACCAACTGGATAGCCAAATAAATGTGTAAACCCACAAATTAAAGTAGTGCCATAATTAGCTTTGAATTCATCTAAAATTGATGCATCGACGATTCTGGCGATAATTTCTCGAATATCAAAAGGTTTACGTGGATCTACAGGAATAACCCCAGATAGTTCTTGTGGTGAATACAATGGTTCATGCGGAAGAATGCGAGTTATTTGCGGCGATTTGGTGCGATTACAATGTGAGATAATAGTTCTTGCTAATTGTAAAGCATGACTATCGTTTTCTGCATAATGATCCGCCACTCCTGATTGCTTGCAATGTATATCAGCGCCACCTAATGCTTCAGCACTAATAATTTCACCAGTTGCCGCCTTCACTAATGGCGGCCCCCCAAGAAATATAGTAGCTTGATTGCGTACCATGATTGATTCATCAGCCATGGCTGGTACGTAAGCACCGCCTGCGGTACATGATCCCATGACCACAGCAATTTGCGGGATATTATTTGCTGACATCATTGCTTGATTATAGAAAATTCTTCCAAAATGATTATAATCAGGGAAGACTTCGTCTTGTTTCGGTAAATATGCGCCTCCTGAATCGACTAAATACAGGCATGGTAAAGTATTTTGTTGCGCTATTTCTTGGGCTCTTAAATGTTTCTTCACTGTCAATGGATAATAAGTGCCGCCTTTAACTGTGGCATCATTAATAATTATCATGCATTCTTGTTGCGCAACTGTACCAATACCAGTAATGATACCGGCTGCTGGGATCCAATCATCGTAAACTTCATAAGCCGCAAGTTGAGATAATTCTAAAAAATAACTACCGGGATCAAGTAAATATTGTAATCTATCTCGTGGTAATAATTTA
>CAXNCW010000029.1:0-8650 GCA_964200955.1 Legionellaceae bacterium | reverse complement strand
TACATCATTTATATCAAGCAATTCAACATCAAAAGCAAATGCGTGTACCGATGTTAGCTTCATTGTTAGCTGCCGCTGCATTAGGTGCCATTAATCCAATGCTTGCAAGTGGCGCTGTGATGGCATCATTAACTGGGTTTGCTCAAAATAATATTAATTTTACTCGCGCTAATGAAAAAGAAGCTGATCGCATTGGTATTAATTTATTAATACATGCCGGATTTAATCCTTATGGTATGATTAATTTTTTTAAAAAAATGCAAATCTATAGTCGTTATTACTATACTGCTAATATTCCATCAATTTTGCGTACACACCCATTAGATGAAGAACGTATTTCTGAGGCAGAAAATCGTTGTCTCTCATGGACAAAACATGATGTTCCCGATCATTTGGACTATCATTTGTTTAAAGAACTAATTCGCAATGAAGTTAATACTAATAACAAACAATTAATGGATTATTATAGATCTGAATGCATTAAACATAATATTAATGCAGCTTGTTTGTATGGTAAAACTTTAACATTATTAAATCATAATCAATTTAAAATCGCAGAAGAAAATTTAAATCAATTAATTACTACAGACCCCAATAATTTATTTTATCAAATATCAATGGCTAATACTGAATTAGGAGAAAAAAAATATATACAAGGATTATCACGTTTACAAGAATTACAAAAAAATTATCCAGATAACTATGCAACATTACGAGCTTATGCTGAAGGATTCATAATATCTGGCAAGCACACACAAGCAGTAAGCGTACTAATTAAAGGCTTTCGTCAATTCAAGTATGACTTACCATTATGTGAAATGCTAGCACAAGCACAATCGCAGATTCAACATAAAGATTATGCATATTTTACACAAGCACAATGTTATTTATTACAAGGCAGAAGCTCCGATGCTTTAAGACAATTAAAACAAGCTAAAAAACTTGTCAAACATAATAATTATTTATTAGCTAGAATCAACGCTACTATTGCTGATATTAAATATAATTTTTAATCGCTTCAAGCTGGAACATGCCTATACCAATACCAGATCGCTGTACGTATAATTGGTACCACCTCGATTGGACTGCAAGCAATTGGTCGGCTAATTGTTTAGGAAATAGATTCTATATTTTTATGATGATTTTAAAACAAATAATCAAATAAATTTAAATTTTTTCTTGCTTTTAATAAGTTTTTAATATAAAAAATCGCATGAACATTGCATTTTACTACGGCAATTTGGATAAAGTATGAAATGAATAATTCTGTGAACGCAAATCAAAAGCAAGCATCTGAACTACCAATTAGTGATGGCGGATTCAAACGTGGATTAAAAGATCGTCATGTACAATTAATAGCTTTAGGAGGAATTATTGGCTCAGGTTATTTTTTGGGTACAGGCGAAATTATTAATCAAGTTGGCCCATCAGCATGCATTGCTTATATATTAGGCGGTATTATTGTTTATCTAACCATGCTATGTATGGGAGAATTAGCTGTAGCCATTCCTATTTCTGGTTCTTTTATTACCTATGCTACTGAATTTATTTCCCCAATTGTTGCTTGCGGTGTCGGATGGTCATATTGGATTAGTTGGGTTGCTTACATTCCGGCAGAATGTATCGCTGGCGGTATTATTATGCAACATTTTACCGGTGTTAATGGTTACTTATGGGCTATTTGTTTTGGCTGTTTAATTACATATATTAATATTGCTAAAGTTAATACATTTGGTGAAATAGAATTTTGGTTAGCACTAATTAAAATTTGCGCGTTATTGATTTTTGTGGTTTTAACTTGTTTAATTTTTTTCGGTATTATTCATGGGAATCATCCAGCACAAATTATTGGTTATAAATATATCTTGAACCAAGGAGGCTTATTTCCTCATGGTGTAATTGCATTATTAACCGCGATGGTTTTATTATTAGTCAATTATCAAGGGTCAGAAATCATCGGTTTGGCCGCCGGAGAATCAATTAATCCTGGACGCATGATTCCATTAGCTATTAATACTGTGACTTATCGTATTTTATTTATTTATATCATCCCCGTTTTTTGTTTGGTATTAATTTTTCCTTGGCAAAATGCAAATTTAAATAATTCGGTTTTTGCCGATGCATTACATTTTTATCAATTAAAATGGGCTGGAATTGCCACAAGTTTAGTCACGCTAACTGCAACATTATCTTGTTCAAACTCCGGTGTTTATGGTATTGTGCGCTCATTAAATGCTTTAGCACGCAATGGCATGGCACCAGGTTGTCTTGCAAAACTTAATTCTAATGCAGTACCGCAAAATGCTGCAATAGTAACACTAATATCTATTTGGTTATTATTAACTGCAGGATATTTTTTTGGGCAATCAATTTTATATATAGCCTTATTACTAGTTTCAGGATTTACTGGAGCAATGGCATGGATTTCATTATGTTGGGCACAAATTAATTTTCGCCGTAAACTTTACCAAGCTGGTTATACTACAGCTGATTTAAAATATAAAACTCCAGGGTCACCATATACTGGAATTATTGCTATATTACTAATGCTATTATGCTTAGTATTATTATTTTTAAATCATGATTTTACTTATAAAATTGCTTTTATTTTAGGAGTAATCGTTTTTATAGTTCCAGTTATAATTTATAAGATTAATATTAATAATAAAAAAAATATAAATCTTAATTCTGTGCAACAGACAAAATTTCAAGAAATTTTTCCAGACCGTAATATTTCTCTATGAAGCGTATTAATATATTAATTATTTTTGTTACAATATTATCAATATTACTATTTTCTCGACTTATTTATTTACAAATAATTGAATTTGATCACTATAAAACATTATCATTAAAAAACCAAATTAGTATTATTCCTATCGCACCACCACGAGGAATTATTTTAGATAGACATGGTGTGGTTTTAGCTGATAATATCCCAATCTATGCCTTAGAAATTACTCCAGAACACGTGCATAATTTAGATGTCACTATAAAAAAAATCAGAAAACTTTTACCATCTATTACTAATGAAGATGTAAAACTTTTTTATCGTACTAAACAACAAAATCATAATTTTGTACCAATTCCCATTAAATTGCATTTAACCCAAGAAGAAGTTGCTATTATTGCCACACAACAATATCGCTTAAATGGTGTTAATATTACTGCACATTTATTACGTTATTATCCATTGGGATTACTTACAGCTCATATAGTCGGTTATGTTGGGCGTATAAATTTAGAAGATTTAAAAAAAATTAATAATAGTAATTATCGTGGTACCAATTTTATTGGTAAAACCGGTATTGAAAGATATTATGAAAAAATTTTACATGGCAAAATTGGCTATCAACAAGTTGAAACAGATGTCAGTGGCAGATCTGTGCGTGTATTAAATAAGCAAAATCCAGAATCAGGAAAAAAATTATATCTAACTATAGATATTAATTTACAAGCGATTGCATATGAAGCTTTGAATGGTAAACGCGGTGCTATAGTAGCTATCAATCCTAAAAATGGCGAAATTTTAGCGATGGTAAGCGCCCCAAGTTATGATCCGAATGTATTTGTTAATGGAATTAATACGCTAGACTATCAAAAATTATCTAATATTCATGATAAACCTTTATATAATCGTGCCGTACGCGGTTTATATCCACCAGCATCAACTATCAAACCATATATAGCCTTAGCAGGACTCGAAAATAATATTATTGATCTCAATTATCGCATCTTTGATCCTGGATGGTATCGATTACCAAACGTGAAACGTGCATACCATGATTGGAAAAAATCTGGTCACGGTGTAATTAATGTTAAACAAGCTATTATGATGTCATGCGATACTTATTTTTATAATTTAGGTCATAATATGGGAATTAATAAAATAGTGAAACAATTAAATCAATTTGGTTTTGGACAATTGACGCAAATCGATTTATTTGAAGAAGCTGCAGGTTTATTACCTACTCCAGAATGGAAAAAGAAAATTAAAGGCGTATCATGGTATTCTGGTGATACTTTAATTACAGCAATTGGTCAAGGTTTTATGTTAGCATCACCTTTACAATTGGCGCATGCAGTATCGATATTAAGTGAAAAAGGCATGAATTACCGCCCTCATTTATTATTAAATACTAAACAGTCCTTTGTAAATCCTCCAATAATTTTAAAAAACACAGAAAATTGGGATATAATTATCGACGCAATGCATGAAGTTATTATTAATAATTCTGGTACAGGCTATCGCTTCGGTCGTGATGCCAAATATGAAGTTGCTGGCAAGACCGGTACTGCTGAAGTTTTTAGTAGTCGGCAATATAAAAATATTCGTTATGAAAATATTCCTGAATTTTTACGCGATCATTCTTTATTTATTGCTTTTGCTCCATTAAAATCTCCAAAAATTGCTATTGCTGTTATGGTGGAAAATGATTTTGCAGCAGCATCGATTGCACGTCAAGTGTTAGACAAATATTTTCAAATGTTAAAAACTATATGAATATGTCACCAAAATATAAATTGATTAATAAATCTTTGCATATAGATTGGCCATTATTAAGTTTATTGTTTATAACTATTATTTTTGGTTTATTTATTTTATATAGCGCGGCAAACTCTGATATATTGATTGTGATCAAACAAATTACAAGACTCATATGTGCTGTGCTTATTATGCTGATATTTGCCGTCATACCACCACATAAATATAAAAGATGGACTCATTATATTTATTTTAGTGGTTTATTTTTATTAATTGCAGTAATGATTATTGGCAAAATTGGTAAAGGAGCGCAGCGATGGTTAGATTTAGGTATTATAAGATTTCAACCATCAGAAATAATGAAACTCGCCGTCCCAATGATGACCGCTTGGTATTTTGATAGTCAATATGAGCACATTACTATGAAAAATTTATTAATTGCTGGATTAATAATTTTTATTCCAGCAATTTTAATTGCTAAACAACCCGATCTTGGCACTGCTATTATGGTAATTTTTGCAGGATTATGCGTGGTGTTTCTTGCCGGAATTTCATTTAAATTTTTAATAGGTTCTGCTATATTAGTTACTGTTTCTTGTCCTATTGTATGGCATTTTATGCATACTTATCAAAAACAACGTATTTATACATTGTTTAATCAAGAATTAGATCCACTCGGTGCTAGTTATCATATTATTCAATCAAAAATTGCAATTGGCTCTGGTGGCGGTTTTGGGAAAGGCTGGCTCTATGGTAGCCAATCACATTTAAATTTTCTACCAGAGCATGCCACAGATTTTATTTTTTCCGTAAGCGGTGAAGAATTCGGTTTTCTTGGTAGTAGTATATTAATTATTTTATTTATTTTGTTGACAATTCGTGGATTACGTATTGCTGCACAAGCTCAAACAAAATATACTTATTTACTTGTAGCAAGTTTAATTATGACATTTTTTTTCTCTGTTTTTGTCAATGTAGCAATGGTTATGGGAATTTTACCGGTAGTTGGCATGCCATTACCGTTAATTAGTTATGGTGGTACAGCTATGGTAACATTTTTGGCAAGTTTTGGTATCTTGATGTCTGTAAGTTCACATCGAATTTTATTTACATCAGTTTAAAGCAAGGAATTCATATTATGCATATCAGTTTTTTTGATTTATTCTCAATTGGTATTGGACCTTCGAGTTCACATACTGTCGGTCCAATGTGTGCTACCAATGCATTTTTACAAATTTTAGAGCAAAATAATTATATTGAAAAAGTTCATCGTATTAAAGTGGAACTTTATGGATCATTAGCTCTCACAGGTAAAGGACATGGTACTGATAAAGCTATTGTCAATGGTTTAGAAGGTAAAATGCCAGACACTGTTGTTCCCGAATCTATGGTACCACGTATGCATGAAATCATTGCATCTCAGCAAGTCAATTTACTTGGTAAAAAATTCATTCATTTTGATGATGCTCGTGATCTATTGTTTTTACAAAAAGAATTACTACCAAAACATAGTAATGGTATGCGTTTTATAGCTTTTGATGACAATAATCAAATATTATTAAGTAAAATTTATTATTCAATTGGTGGTGGTTTTATTATTGCTGATGATGATTTTACTGAAGAAAATCAAAGCACAATCAAACCACCTCCTTATCCATTTTCAACTGCGCATGAATTATTAACTTTATGTATACAAAATCATTTAACAATTGCACAATTAGTTATGGAAAATGAATTAACTTGGCGCTCACGTGATGCTATTCATGCTGGTATTCTTAAAATCTCACAAGTGATGAATGCTTGTATTGATAAAGGCTGCCATACACCAGGAATTTTACCTGGCGGTTTAATGGTAAAAAGACGAGCTCCTGAATTATATGAAAAATTAATAGCTAATCAAGGGATCCCCAGTATTTTTGAGCATTCAGATATTATGAATCGTTTAAATTTATATGCTATGGCTGTAAATGAAGAAAATGCTGCAGGTAGTCGAGTTGTGACCGCACCAACTAATGGTGCTGCAGGTATTATTCCTGCGGTTTTAAAGTATTTTCAAGAAGCACATAAGAAAATCACTTACGAAGATATGTATACTTATTTTTTAACAGCTACAGCTATTGGTATTTTATATAAAAAAGGTGCCTCTATTTCTGGTGCTGAAGTTGGTTGTCAGGGTGAGGTTGGCGTAGCCTCATCTATGGCCGCAGCAGGACTTACAGCAGTATTAAATGGTAATAATGCACAAATTGAAAATGCTGCGGAAATTGCTATGGAGCATCATTTAGGTATGACCTGTGATCCTGTTTTAGGTTTAGTACAAATTCCATGTATCGAACGTAATGCTATGGGTGCAGTAAAAGCTGTCAATGCCGCCAGACTATCTTTAATAGGTACTGGTGAACATCAGATTTCATTAGATAAAGTTATTCGCACTATGAAACAAACAGGTCTTGATATGCGCAGTATCTATAAGGAAACATCAAAAGGCGGTTTAGCTGTCAATCTTCCCGAATGCTAAATGTTAACTGATTATAAACAACGTGAATTTGCGATTGATCCAACACAGTCATTTATTATTCAAGCACCAGCTGGATCTGGTAAAACAGAATTACTAACTCAACGTTTTTTAAGATTACTCGCCACAGTAACCTCACCAGAACAAATTATTGCTTTAACTTTTACAAGAAAAGCCGCAAGTGAAATGCATATGCGAATTTTTTCTGCTTTACGAGAAGTTGCTGCACATTCTAATAACATTGGCTCCCATAACGTCTCTCATCAAGAGCAAACTCTAATTTATGCAAAAAATGCATTGGATAATGATAAAAAATATCATTGGCAAATTTTAGATAATCCACAACGATTACGTATTATGACTATAGATTCTTTATGTCAAATGATGAGTAATGCCATACCTATTTTTGAAAAAGAATTACCATTTGCAAAAATAACATCAACACCAAAAATGTTTTATCAAAATGCTGCAAGAGCATGTATATATGACGCAATTTCTGATTATACTATGCAAAAAGATATTGCAGTGTTATTAACACATTTAGATAATCGCCAAGATCTATTAATTGAATTATTTAGTTCATTATTAAGTACTAGAGAACAATGGTTAGAAATAATTTTTTCAGCACGTCATTTAACGAAAACTGATTACGAAAAAGTTTTGCAATATATTGAAAATATTACAATACAACAATTAATTGAAAGTATTCCAGTTTTATATCATGAAGAAATTAGATCTTTAACACAAGAATTAGCTATTATTGAAAATAATTGCGACTCTGCCAATTATATACTTAGTACTTGGGAAAATTTTATACAATTAAATCGTCATCATGCTTTAGCTTTAGCTAATATTTTTTTAAAACAAAATAATACGTTAAGAAACGGATTTGATCATCATGTCGGTTTATATAAAACGTCATGTTCACGCGATAAATATTTAAATATAAAACAAAACAGTAAAATTTTATGTAATAAATTACAATCACTACCAGATTTGAATGATCTTTTAATAAAAATTAAACAATTGCCAGATCCGCATTATAGCTCTGCACAATGGGAAGTATTACAATCTTTATTGAAATTATTACCATTATTAGCAGCAGAATTACAATTAATGTTTCAAAAACATTCAGTAGTTGATTTTACTAATATTGCACAGCAAGCTGCATTAGCTCTAGGTACGCATGACAATCCTACAGATTTAACCTTATATTTAGATAATATCATTCAACATATACTTGTTGATGAATTTCAAGATACGTCGATTCAACAATTGCGCTTATTGGAAAAATTAATTAATGGTTGGACTCTTGATGATAATAAAACATTATTTATCGTGGGTGATCCCATGCAATCTATTTATCGTTTTCGGCAAGCAGAGGTTGGATTATTTTTAAAAATTAGACAAAATGGTATTGGTGCTGTAAAACCTATACCATTAGAATTAACTAACAATTTTCGCTCAACTGCTAATATAGTTAATTGGGTAAATACGCATTTTGCCTATATTTTTCCAAAACAAGATATTATAGAAAAAGGTGCGATTAAATTTCATACTAGTGATACCTTATTAACTACAGATAATCACGATAGTTGGATTCAGGCGCAACAATATTGCGATCAGAAACGTCAATCATATGCCGTTAT